>NZ_JARJBC010000030.1:0-97530 GCF_029269905.1 Streptomyces silvisoli
CACCCGCGCTGCGGACGTCAGTCCGTCGCGATCGCCGACAGGACGTTCATGCGCGAAGCGCGGAACGCGGGTGCCAGGGCGGCCAGGAGGCCGACCACCGCGGCGCCGACGAAGACCGTGACGATGGTGGACCACGGGATCGCCAGCGTCCCCAGGCCCCGCAGGGCCAGCAGCTTCTGGGCCGCCGTGCCCCAGCCCATGCCCAGGCCGAGGCCGATCACCGCGCCGAACATGGCGATCACCACGGACTCCAGCCGGATCATCCGCCGCAGCTGGCGCCGCGACAGCCCGATCGCCCGCATCAGGCCGATCTCCCGGGTCCGCTCGACCACCGAGAGGGCCAGGGTGTTGACCACACCCAGCACCGCGACGATGATCGCCAGCCCCACCAGCCCGTAGACCAGGTTGAGCAGTTGGCCCAGCTGGTCCCGCAGCAGCTTCTTGTAGTCGGCCTGGTTGCGTACCTGGACCTGCGGGAAGTCCCGCACCGATGCCTTGAGCGCGTCATACGCGGGCTGCGTGTTCTTGTGGTCGGCCGCCGTGGCGAACAGCATCACGTCCTGTGGCACCAGCTCCCGCGGCACGTACCGGCGTACGGTGTCCAGCCCCACGTACATCGCGCCGTTGTCGAACGAGGTGTTCTTCGACGTCACCGCGTCGATCCGCAGCCGGGCGGCACGCCCACCGGGGAACGTCGCGGTCAGGCTGTCGCCCAGCCGCAGCCCGTGGTCGTGGGCGAAGGTCTCGCCGACCGTCATGCCGCCCTCGGTGTACGCGTCCTTGACCTGGCCGGAGACCACCGGCACCCGCAGGTCGTCGGCGTACGTCGGGTCGGTGGCGTTCAGCGACTTCCTGGCCTTCGTACCGTCCGGCAGCGTCAGCACCACCGGCAGCGCCTTGTACTCGGTGACGTGACCCAGACCCGGCGTGCCCCTGACCGCCTTGACGACGTCGGGCGTGAACGCTCCGGAGTCGGTGGAGACGATGAAGTCGGCGCCGACCGACTTGTCGATCTGGTCGTCCGCCGAGGCCACCATCGAGGAACCCACCACGGAAAGCCCCGAGACCAGCGCGAGCCCGATCATCAGCGCGGCGGCGGTGGCACCGGTACGGCGCGGGTTGCGCAGCGCGTTGCGCTGCGCCATGCGGCCGACCGGGCCGAACGGCCGCAACGTGACCGCGCCCAGCACCCGCACCACCCCGGCCGCGAGCAGCGGGCCGATCACGATGAAGCCGATCAGGGTGAGCAGCACGCCGAAAGCCAGGTACACGCTGCCGGTCCCGGCGACCTTGGCGGCCCCCGCGGCCACCAGCGACGCGGCACCGGCACCGGTGAGCAGCAGGCCGATCACCGACCGCAGCACTGTGGACTTGTTGGCGGCCTGGCTGCCGCCCGCGTCGCGCAGCGCGGCCATCGGCGAGATCCTCGCGGCCCGGCGGGCGGGCAGATAGGCCGAGACGAGCGTGACGAGCACACCGAGTACCGCGCCCACCACGGGAGTCGACCACTTGATGGTCAGCTCGCTGGTGTCCAGGTGCATGCCCATACCGTTCATCAGCCGCATCAGGCCCATCGCCAGGCCGACTCCGCCCGCGATGCCGAGCGCGGAGCCGAGCACCCCGAGCAGCACCGCCTCGATCAGCACCGAGCGGTTGACCTGCCTGCGGCTGGCGCCGATGGCCCGCATCAGGCCGATCTCCCGGGTGCGTTGGGCGACCAGCATGGAGAAGGTGTTGACGATCAGGAAGATGCCGACCAGCACGGCGATCCCGGCGAAGCCGAGCATGCTGTCCTTCATCACGTTGAGGAAGCTGCCGACGCTCGACTTGTTCTCCGCCGCCGCCTCGGCCTTCGTCTGCACCTGGAAGCCGCCGCCCAGCGCGGTCACGGCCGCCGCCTTCAGCTGGTCGTTGGTCCTGCTGCCGTCGCCGTAGGCCTCGACGGAGGTGAACACCCCGCTCCTGCCGAGGAGTTCACGCTGTGCGGTGGGGGTGTCCAGGAACGCCATCGCCGCACCGGGGTTGGTGGTCTGGAAGGTGGCGATGCCGGTGATCTTCTGGGTGAAGGTGCCGTACGCGGACATCACCTTGACCTCGTCGCCGATGCCCAGGTGTGCCTTGGCGGCGGTGTCGGCGTCCAGCAGCACCTGCCCGGCCCCCCGCGGCGCCTGTCCCGAGGTGAGCTTGAGCGCGGCGTTGGGGGTGACCGTCCAGTTGGAGGCGATGGTGGGGGCGCCGGAGGTCGGGCCGATGCTCTTGTTGGTCTTCGGGTCGACCAGGGTGACCTGGGTCGACGAGGCGACGCCCAGGGCGTTCCGGACGCCCGGCTCGGCGGCGATCTTGCCGACGGTGGCGGCGGGCAGCGTGGCCGGTGGCGCGCCGTCGGCGTTGTCGCTGCTGCCCGCGTCCCTGGGCTTGACGGTGACGTCGGCGGATGTGGTGGCGAAGAGTTTGTCGAAGGTGGCGTTGACCGTGTCGGTGAACACCAGCGTGCCGCAGACGAACGCCACGGAGAGCAGGACCGCCACGGCGGACAGCGCCATCCGCCCCTTGTGCGCGAGGAAGTTGCGCAGCGAGGTCTTCAGGACGGTCACGAGGTCCTCCCACGGGCCTCGAAGTACTCAGCGGGGGTGCGGGGGTCGTCCCCCGAGAACTGCAGCATGCGCTCGAAGACCAGTTCGGCGGTGGGGTCGGCCATGTCGTCCACGATCCGGCCGTCCGCCAGGTACAGCACGCGGTCCGCGTAGGAGGCGGCCACCGGGTCATGGGTGACCATCACGATGGTCTGTCCGAGTTCGTCAACGGAACGGCGCAGGAAGCCCAGGACTTCCGCACCGGCGCGCGAGTCGAGGTTTCCGGTCGGCTCGTCACCGAAGATGATCTCGGGCCGGGCGGCGAGCGCCCGGGCCACCGCTACGCGCTGCTGCTGGCCGCCGGACAGCTGGCTCGGCCGGTGCTTGAGCCGACCGCCCAGGCCCACGGTCTGCACGACCGTGTCCAGCCAGCGCTTGTCGGGCTTACGGCCCGCGATGTCCATCGGCAGCGTGATGTTCTCCAGCGCGTTCAGGGTGGGCAGCAGGTTGAACGCCTGGAAGATGAAGCCGACTTGGTCCCGGCGCAGCCGGGTGAGCTGCTTGTCCTTCAGCTTGGTGATCTCCGTCTCGCCTATCCAGATGCGGCCGGAGGTGAGCGAGTCCAGGCCCGCGAGGCAGTGCATCAGCGTCGACTTGCCGGAGCCGGACGGCCCCATGATCGCGGTGAACTGGCCGCGGGCGATGTCGACATCGACGGCGTCGAGCGCGACGACCCTGGTCTCCCCGCCGCCGTACGCCTTGGTCACCTGCCGCGCCCTCGCGGCGACGGCCGTGCGCCCTCCGCTGCCGCCCGCTCGGGGAACTGCTACAGCCGTGGTCACGTTTTCTCCTGAAATGTCGTGGTGGTGTGCGGGTGTGCCCAGCGTCGCCGACGGGGGGTGTCCGATGCGATGGGGCAGGTCGCCGGTTCGGGATGGGGTTTCCCCCACCCCCTGGCCTGCGGTTCGCCATCGGTGCGGCATCAGTGCCATTTCAGGCTAGGGAGCGGTACGGCCCCGCTCCTCCTCCGCCGGGACGAACCGGAGGTATGAGGAACGACAGGGCATCCCCTAGGGGGCGCCGGACACACGACTGCCGCGGTCCCACGTGACGAGCGGGAACCGCGGCAGTGGACTTCGGCGCTACGGGTGGTCGGGGCTCTGGTCGGGCAACGCGCGGCCGGTGAGGGTGGACAGGCTGGTGCGGACATGGGACAGGTGCGAGCGGATCTCCTCGCAGTGGATCTCGTGCTCGCGCAACTCCCGTTCGCTGTCGCGGGCGACGCGCTCGGCCATGGCGTGCGCCTGGGCGACGATCGTCGTGGCCTCGGACTCCGCGTCGGCCTCGCGGCGGGCGGCCGCCTCCTCCGCCGCGGCGTGCGCGTGCTGCGCGTCGGCGAGCAGCCGTTCCGCCCGGTCGGCGAGATCGGTGAGGTGACTGTCCACCGCCGCCTCGCGCTCGGCGAGCCGGCTCTCCAACTCCGCCAGCCGCTGCCGCTGCTCCTTCTCGTGCTCGGCGACGATACGCGCGATCTCCTGCCGCACGTCCTCCAGGGCGCGCTCGGCGTCCTCGCGGGTGCGGGCGGCCTCCTGCTCGGCGGCGCCGCGCACATCGGCGGCGTACTTCTCGGCGGCGGCCCGTACGCCCTCGGCGGCCTCGTCGGCCGCGGTGCGCCGCTGGAGCGCCTCGGCCTGCGCCTGTTCCCGCACTTCCCGGGCGAGCTGCTCGGCCGTCTCCATCGAGCGTCTGGCCTCGGCCTCCGCCCGTTCCCTTACGTCCGCGGCCTCTTCCTCGACCATCTTCAGCAGCCGCTGCGCGCCCGCGCCCAGTGCCTCGTACGTCACCGGGCCGAGCGCCTCAAGGGCCGCGCGCAGACCACTGGCCTCGGCGTCCATCTCGTTGGCCAGGACCGTCAGCCGCGCGGCGCGCTCCCACGCCGCGTCGCGCTCCGCGGACAGGGCGGCGAGGAAGGCGTCAACCTGTTCGACCCGGTAGCCGCGGCCCCGGGCGGCGGTACTGAAGCCCTGGGGGGTCATCGACATCACCATGCTCAGCCCCTTGTCTCCCATAACCCGCCCTATCTTTCATGATTTGGGCGAAATACTCATGCCGCAACACTCCGCTGACCCTCTACCCAGCTTGCGCCACGACGCGCCCGAACCGCCTCATTACGGGGTCGCGGTATCGCGCCCCAGCGCGCCGGCAACCGTTCCGCGCCGCATCGTGACGGACACCACACCCGAAAAACAGCGGCGCGCCCCGCCGCAACCGGCGGGGCGCGCCCGTACCTCCAGGTTTCCCGGACCGCCTACAGCAGCCCGTCCCACATCTGTTCGAGCAGCACCGACCACCAGTTGTCCGGCGAGGCCAGCGCCGCGGGGTCCAGCGCCGCCAGCCGGGACTGGAAGTCGACCGTCCAACGGCCCGCCTGGTCGGGCGTGAGCCCGAGCCGCAGCCGCCACATGCCGCCCAGCAGCGCCAGGCAGCGGACGAAGTCCGGCAGGCTGGTGTTGACGAACTGGGTGTGGCTGGACTGCGCACCGGGCGCCGCCTCCAGCGGCACCGCCATGATGTGCGCCGTCCCGTACTGCACGCACAGCTGCCGACCGAAGTCGTTGCCCATCACCAGGTACGACGCCGCGTCCGGCGCCGCCTGGACGCCGCGCTCCACGGCGATCTCGGCGAGCGTCGGCACCGGGCGGCCGGGCTGCGCCTGCGCCCAGAAGAACGGCCCGAACTCGGTCGGCAGCCCGGCCCACACCAGCGTCTGCGCGACGATGTCCGGCACGCCCTGCCGGGCCACCGCCCGCTGGTCGAACCGGAACACCCCCTGCGGGCCGAACGCCTGCGCCAGTTCCTGCCCGATGGCCTGCAGCGGAACCGGCGGAACGCGCTGCACCTGCTGCGGGTTGGGCAGCGGCACGCGCTGCGGGCGGGGGCGTGCCGGGCCGTCCGCGACCTGCGCCAGCTCTCCCTGGTGGGTGAGCAGGTGCTGTACGCCCTGCTGGCGCGAGGCGTGGTCACGGCCGTACGGCGCGGTGTGGCTGATCCGCACCTGCGGCCAGGTCTCGCGGATCATCCGCGCACAGTAGCCGCCGGGCAGCTCGCACGACTCCAACTCGGTGTGTAGCTCCAGTACTTGCTGCGGCGGCACGTTCAACGACCGCAGCTCGTGCAGTATCTGCCACTCCGGGTGCGGCGTGCCGGGCGCGGAGCGGCGGATGATCTGCTGCTCGGAACCGTCGCCCGCGCGGTAGCGCAGTACGGCCATGTAGCCGGGGCCGACCACCGGCACCCCCTGCGGCGGCTGCGGGAAGCCGTAGCCGCCGGGAGCGCCGGGCGGCGGCGTACCGGGCGCGCCGGGTGGCGGGGGCGGGGGCGGGGGCATGCCGGGGCCGCCCTGGGGCGTGGCGAGCATCGTCGCGGCGGCGTGCGCCGGGGGAGGCGTCCCCGGGACGGGCGGCGGGGGCGGCGGGGCCGCCGCGGCACGGCCGGGGGCGCCGCCGACTCCCGGCGGCGGGGGCGGCGGCGGCGGGGTGCCGCGACCGGCCGGACCGCTTGTCAGGTCCGACGCACTGGCCAGCACCGTGGCGGCGGCATGGCTGCCGCCGCCCGCGCCCGGAGGCGGTGGGGGCGGGGGCGTTCCGGGTGCGCCCGGGGCGGCACTCGGCGGGGGCATGGGCACACCCGGCGGTGTTCCCGGCGCGCCCGGGGCGGGCGGCGGTGTGGGGCTGTCGGCGTCCAGCGACGGCACCAACTGGGTCGGGATGTAGCCGCCCGGCGCCGCGGGCGGCGGCGTGGGCGCACCCGGCACGGCCCGCTGCGGGGTGGGCGGCGACGGGGTGTGGCCGCGCGGCGGCATCCCCTTGGACGTCTCGGCGTCCGCGATGTCGCCCGCGGAGAGCCAGCCGGGCGGCGGCGTGGCGTGCACCGAGGGCCCGGTGGGCGGCGGCAGATGCGCAAGACCCTGGCCGCCCGGGGCGTTCCAGCCCGGCGGCGGAGTGTTCGGCACGGCGGGCGGCGCAGGAGTGGCCGGGCCGCCGCTGGCCGGGGTGTCGATGGCGGGCGCCACCCGGGTGGGCGGCAACGCGCTTCCGCCGGGCAGCAGTTCGGTCCTGGCCTCCGGGCGGGAGCCCGGCGGCGGGGTGTCCGGTGCGTCGGTGCCGCTGACCGGCGGCGCCAGCACGGTCGCGGGCGGTGCGACGGACACGGCGGCGGCGGAGGCGCCCGAGTCGGCGTTGGCGTCCGCCCAGGGGGTGGCGGGCGGCGGGGTGGGCGTGGAGCCGGTGTCCGTCGGTTCCGGGCTGTCCGCCGCCTGCGGGGCCGAACCCGGCGTCTGTGCGGCCGAGTTGCCCTCGGCGGCCTCCTCAGAAGTGCGCCGGTTGTCCGGGATGCCCATCTTGTCGGCCACGTCCTGCAGCCACTCCGGCGGGGTCAGCAGGAACGAAGTCGCCTCCAGGTCAAGCCGCTTGGGCGGCTCGGCCGCCGACTCCGGCTCGGGCGGCCGCGGGGTCCCGTACGCCAACTCGTAACTGCGGATCACCTCGTCCACCGGCAGCGCGGGCCACAGCGTGGTGCGGCCGCCCTCGCGGGCGATGACCAGCCGCGACCGGGCGCCGTCAGACGTCGGCCCGTCCTCGCGGTCCTCGGCCCAGACGACATAGCCCAGGTCGAACTCCCGCACCCGCACCTCCCGGCGCTCGTACACCGGGACGTCACCGTTGACCCAGGCCTCGGCGCGCTCATGCGCCTGCGTGAAAGTAATCACTGGGCCGACTCACTCCTCCACCGCGACGGCCCGCGCGAAGCCGCCGTCCACCATCAGGTTCGCCACCGTCTCCAACTCCGGCGGGTTGCCCGCGAGTCGCAGCAGGAAGGCGTCGAAATCATCGCCGCACGGCAGCAGCAGCGAACCGACCCGTTGCTGCGGCGAGTCCCAGTAGTCGTTCGTGTCCCGCGCGTCGTCGTACGGGCAGAACCACACCGTGCCGATCCGCTCACCCTTGACCTTCACCGCCAACAACCCGCCCTGCACGAAGCCGACGCCCAGGTAGTCCTTGGTGAGGTGGTCACGCAGGCACTTGTTGGCGTACCGCAGGTCGTCGGTGGCCGCCTCGTCGCGCACCGCGAAGAACGGCTGGTCGATCAGCAGGCCGAGTTCCGGGTCGAGCGCCACGCCGACCACCGGGCGGCCGCCCGACGCCTTAAGGAAGCCGCGGTAGGCGCCCGGCAGCCGGTAGCCGAGGTCCTCCTCGACCTCCCGCAGCCGCTGTTCGCTGATCGCGGCGAACACCGACTCGCCGCCGACGGCGTTCTCCTCGGCGTCCTCGGAGACCGCGAAGTGCACCGGCCGGGTCTCCTGCAGCGGGCGGGTGCCGCGCTTTTCGTGGTCGGCGGCGGCCGTGGCCAGCCCGCCGTGGTGCCGCAGCAGCGCCTTGACCTCGACGGGGACCAGCTCCATCCGGCGGCTGCCGACCACGTGGTGCCAGGTCCAGCCGGTCGGGGTGGCCACCGGGGACACGGGGAGGGTGCCGCGGCCCGCGGGGCCCGCGTCGAGGGAGGCGGTGGGCGACGGGCGGACGAAGAGTTCGTGGCCCGCCTGGAAGAGCGCGGCGTTCGCCGAAACGTAGTCGGTGAGCCGCAGTTCGTCGACGCCGAAGCCCTCCGGGGGGTCGGCGATCTCGACGGCGGCCCGGGCGTACGGCGAGAAGTCCGGATAGCCGTGTTCGTCCACCCGGACGCCCTGCGGATAGCGGGCGGCCCGGATCGGGTCCGGGAAGTGCACGACCTGCCCGGCGTAGGCAGCGTTCGGCGGGGCGGCCGTCGCCCCGAGCCGACCAGTCGTCATGGCGGATGCCCCCTGATGGATCTGTCGCTTGGGCACAGCCTATGGGGTGTGGCAACACCCCGGATCCGCCGCCTCCGCAGCCGGTTGTGATTCGCTGGCCAACGGCGGGTGCCCGCATGGGGGTTGAGGGGGCGTTGCGACAGGTTGGGTCCGAAAGCCGTCACATTCCGGCCACCGTCCCCACATTCTCGTCACCGTCGCGTGACGAATCTCCCGTATTTACGCCCGCCTTCCGTACCAACAGGCACATTTGGCAGGCTGGCCCTCTCAACGGGGGATGCACGGGAGGGAAGCACGGTCTTGCAAACAACACAACAGACGCGAACAGGCGCGGCGGCGGAGACAACGGCCATGGATCCGCGGCTCACCTGGAGCAACAGCGGCGACGGTACGGGTGCCCGCCCGCTCGGTCCGCCGCCGGTGCTGCGACATCGGCGCGACGGCATCCTCCCCGCCGTCGCCGCCGCCCTGTCCGTCCGCGGCGAAACCCTCACCTGCACCGGCGCCAAGGGCGACACCGCGCCGGAGCTCCATCCGCTGGTCGCCACGTTCCTGGCCGGACTCCCCATCGCGCAGCGCACCCGGTCCGCCGGGCGATGTCCGGAACCGGTGCTGCTCTCCCGGTTCCTGACCGCGCTGGCCGACAAGCGCACCGGACGCGCCGCCCGCAAGCCGCTCAGCCACGGCGAGGCCCGAAAGGCCCTCAAGCACAGCAAGCTGACCGCCCGCCGGATCCGCGAGGACGGCGACCCCGAGCACGGCGCGTACGCCCCGCCGTGCCGCACCTGCGCACCACTGCTGGTCCACTTCGGGGTACGCGCGGTCGACCCCACCGCGGAAGGGGAGTGAACGGCACCGTGGCATCCGTGAGCAGGACCAGCGCCCGCTTCCCGGACGGCGTGGACACCGCCCTGCGGGCGGCGGGCTGGCAGCCCGGCCGCTGGGACATAAAGCAGGCCGAGATATGGGCCGACGAACTACGGGCGTACGTCTCCCCAGGCGGCCACCGGCACGCCGTCTTCCCGGCCGCCGTCGAGGTGTGGGCGGAGTTCGGCGCCCTGGCGATCCCGCCGCAGAAGGGCAAGGGCCGCCAGATCGCGCCGACCGGGCTTGTCGTCGACCCGATCCGCGGGCTGCACCTCGCGCGTACCTTCGCCGACCTCGGGCGGGCGCTGGACACCGACGTGTGCCCGCTGGGCGCCGAGGCCGACGGCCAGGCGCACCTGGCGATCGACGCACACGGGCGGGTGTACGCCATCGACCACACCGGGGACTGGTACCTCGGCGAGACCTTCGACCAGGCCGTGGTCAGCCTGGTCACCGGGGTCCAGCCCATCCGGCTGTCGGTGAACGGATAGCTTCCGGCGCCTGTCGGTGCCCTGGGCCTCGGTGCCCGCGGCCACAGGCAGCTGCTGGACACCGCGACACCGCGGGTCCGGCGCGTGGGGATCGCCCGCCGTCACGGCGGACCACTCCTGACGCGAACACCGGACCCGCCGAGGGCCGGGAGCCTGCCCCGAATGACTCTTCCGCCGCGGCGCGGCGGTTGCGGACCCACCGCGACACCCCCGCGTCGGACGGACGGCCGACTCGGAGAGGGAACCGGGCAGCCCCCAGCAGAGCGCCGCTCATCCCCGCGCCGGAATCACCGCCGAGACGCGGAACCCGCCGGAGGGCCGGGGCCCCGCCACGAAACCGCCCCCCAGCGCGGACACCCGCTCCTTCATGCCGACCAGCCCGTTGCCGCCACTGGGCAGCCCGGCCGACGGCTGACCGTCCGGCGGCCCGTTCTCCACCAGGACCGCTATCTCCTGCGCCCGGTACGCCACCCGCACCAGCGTGGTGGCGCCCGCCGCGTGCTTGTGCACGTTGGTCAGCGCCTCCTGCACCACCCGGTACGCGGTCTGCTCCACCGGCGGCGACAACGGCCGCCGGTCGCCCTCCTCCGACAGCGACACCGCCATTCCGGCCGCCCGCGAGTGCTCCACCAGCACCCCCAGCTGCGCCAGGCACGGACCGTCCCCGTCCGCCTCCACCGCCGCGACCGGCCGCACCACCGGCTCCACCGGGCGCTGGCCGCCGCCCGCCACGGACTCGGTGCGCAGCACACCCAGCATCTGCCGCAGCTCGTTCAACGCCTGGCGGCCCATGTCACCCAGCAGTTCCGCGCTGCCCACCGCCCGCTCCGGGTCCTCCCGCACCACCGATCGCAGCGCCGAGGCGTGCACCACCATCAGGCTCACCCGGTGCGCCACGACGTCGTGCATCTCGCGGGCGATCCGGGTGCGCTCCTCGATCCGGGCCCGCTCCGCCCGTTCCCCCGCCTTCTCCGCCAGCAGCGACAGCTCCCGCTCCAGACCGTCGGCCCGCTCCCGCAGCGTCTCCACCAGCCGCCGCCGCGCGCCGACGTAGAGCCCGAGCAGCACCGGCGGCGCGGTCAGGCCGACCGCCACCAGCACGGTGATCGCCGCCACGCCCCACTTCGCGGCCGCACTGCTGCCGTGCCGCACCACATCGTGGTGCATCTGCACGAACGCCACGATCAGCGTCCCGGCCGCCGTCATCGTGGCCAGCGCCGAGATGATCCGCCGCGGCACGTCGGAGGCCGCCAGCGTGTACAGGCTGACCACCCCCAGCACCAGGCCCATCTGCGCCGGAGTGACCGCCAGCGCGATCAGCACCACCGCGATCGGCCAGCGCCGCCGCACCAGCAGCGCCGCCCCGACCACGAACCCGAACAGCACCCCCACCGCCAGCGGAATCCCGCTGCCACGGGCGAACGGCACCCCCTCCGCCGCGCACTCCATCGCGGACACCAAGGCCAGCGACGCGTCCAGGGCCAGGCTGCGCCGCCTGGCCCACCACCACGGTCCACCCCTGGGCGCGCCGTCTGCCGGCGCCTCCTGTTCCGTGACCCCCGTCATCGTCATACCTGTCAGCCTAAAGGCCCGCCGCGACAACCAGCCGGGCTCCCGCCCGCCGCCCGCCACCACCCTCAAACCCAGGCCCTGCGGGCCGCTGCGCCCGCCCGCCGCCCGCCACCACCCTCAACGCAGGCCCTGCGGGCCGCTGCGCCCGCCCGTCGTATCCGCACACCACCGGCGCAGCCGGTGCGAACGGCGCAGGTGCCCACCCATCGGACACCACGACCGGCACTCCCGGCGGCGCATATCCTGGTGCCCGTCGGACAGCGCGGTCCGCACCATCAGCCGTTCCCTGCCAAGGAGCCGCACCTGTGAGCAGCGCCGACACCACGCCCGACCCCACCGGTCCCGCCGACGACAACGCCGCCCTGCGCGCCGACATCCGCCGCCTGGGCGAACTGCTCGGCGAGACCCTGGTCCGCCAGGAAGGCCAGGAACTGCTCGACCTGGTCGAACGCGTCCGGGCCCTGACCCGCAGCGACGGCGAGGCCGCCGCCCGGCTGCTCGGTGAGACCGACCTACCCACCGCCACCAAGCTGGTGCGCGCCTTCTCCACCTACTTCCACCTGGCCAACATCACCGAGCAGGTGCACCGCGGCCGGGAACTGCGCGCCCGCCGCGCCGCCGAAGGCGGCCTGCTGGCCCGCACCGCCGACCAGCTCAAGGACGCCGACCGCGACCACCTCAAGGAAACCGTCCGCCACCTCGGCGTACGCCCCGTCTTCACCGCACACCCCACCGAGGCGGCCCGCCGCAGCGTGCTGAACAAGCTGCGGCGCATCGCCGAACTCCTCGACGTCCGCTCCACCGGCGACCACCGCCGCCACGACCTGCGGCTCGCCGAGAACATCGACCTGCTGTGGCAGACCGACGAACTACGGGTCGCCCGCCCCGAACCCGCCGACGAAGCCCGCAACGCCGTCTACTACCTGGACGAACTGTTCCAGGGCGCCGCCAGCGACGTCCTGGAGGACCTCGCCGCCGAACTCGAACGCGTCGGCGCCCCGCTCCCCTCCGACACCCGCCCGCTCACCTTCGGCACCTGGATCGGCGGCGACCGCGACGGCAACCCCAACGTCACCCCCGAGGTCACCTGGGACGTCCTGCTCCTCCAGCACGAACACGGCATCACCGACGCCCTCGCCCTCGTCGACGACCTGCGCGCCGCCCTGTCCAACTCCATCCGCAACTGCGGTGCCAGCGAGGAACTGCTCACCTCACTCGACCAGGACCTGGCCAACCTCCCCGAGATCAGCCCCCGCTACAAGCGGCTCAACGCCGAGGAGCCCTACCGGCTCAAGGCCACCGCCATCCGGCAGAAGCTCATGAACACCCGCGAGCGCCTCGCCGCCGGCACACCGCACACCCCCGGCCGCGACTACCTCGGCACCGGTGAACTCCTCGGCGACCTGGCCCTGCTGCAGGACTCCCTACGCGCCCACCGCGGCGGCCTGATCGCCGACGGCCGCGTCGAACGCGCCGTGCGCACCATCGCCGCCTTCGGCCTCCAGCTCGCCACCATGGACGTCCGCGAGCACGCCGACGCCCACCACCACGCCCTCGGCCAACTCTTCGACCGGCTCGGCGAGGAGTCCTGGCGCTACGCCGACATGCCCCGCGACTACCGGCGCAAGCTGCTCGCCAAGGAACTGCGCTCCCGCCGCCCGCTCGCCCCCACCCCCGCCCCCATGGACGCGGCGGGCGCCAAGACCCTCGGCGTCTTCCACACCATCCGCGAGGCCTTCGAACGCTTCGGCCCCGAAGTAGTCGAGTCCTACATCATCTCCATGTGCCAGGGCGCCGACGACGTGTTCGCCGCCGCCGTCCTCGCCCGCGAAGCGGGCCTGGTCGACCTGCACGCCGGCATCGCCCGAATCGGCATCGTGCCGCTGCTGGAAACCACCGAGGAACTCCAGCAGGCCGACCGCATCCTCGACGAGATGCTCGCCGACCCCTCCTACCGCAAGCTCGTCTCACTACGCGGAGACGTCCAGGAGGTCATGCTCGGCTACTCCGACTCCTCCAAGTTCGGCGGCATCACCACCAGCCAGTGGGAGATCCACCGCGCCCAACGCCGACTGCGCGACGTCGCCCACCGCTACGGCGTACGGCTGCGCCTCTTCCACGGCCGAGGCGGCACCGTCGGCCGCGGCGGCGGTCCCACCCACGAGGCGATCCTCGCCCAACCGTGGGGCACCCTCGAAGGCGAGATCAAGGTCACCGAACAGGGCGAGGTCATCTCCGACAAGTACCTGATCCCCTCCCTCGCCCGGGAGAACCTCGAACTCACCGTCGCCGCCACCCTGCAGGCATCCGCCCTGCACACCGCACCCCGCCAGCCCGAAGAAGCCCTGGCCCGCTGGGACGCCGCGATGGACCACATCTCCAACGCCGCCCACGGCGCCTACCGCAGGCTCGTCGATGACCCCGACCTGCCCGCCTACTTCTTCGCCTCCACCCCCGTCGACCAGCTCGCCGAACTCCACCTCGGCTCCCGCCCCTCCCGCCGCCCCGACTCCGGCGCGGGACTCGACGGACTACGCGCCATCCCCTGGGTGTTCGGCTGGACCCAGTCCCGGCAGATCGTCCCCGGCTGGTTCGGCGTCGGCTCCGGCCTCAAGGCCGCCCGCGAAGCAGGCCTCGACGCCACCCTGGACGAAATGCGGCAACACTGGCACTTCTTCCGCAACTTCCTGTCCAACGTCGAAATGACGCTGGCCAAGACCGACCTGCGGATCGCCCGCCACTACGTCGACACCCTCGTCCCCGACCACCTCAAGCACGTCTTCGCCACCATCGAAGCCGAACACGAACTCACCCAACGCGAAGTACTGCGCCTCACCGGCGAAGCCGAACTCCTCGACTCCAACCCGGTACTGAAGCAAACCTTCCGCGTCCGCGACGCCTACCTGGACCCCATCTCCTACCTCCAGGTGGCACTACTGCACCGGCAACGCCAAGCCGCCGCACAAGGCCAGGAACCCGACCCCGCCCTGGCCCGCGCCCTGCTGCTCACCGTCAACGGCGTCGCCGCCGGACTGCGCAACACCGGCTGACTCCACCGGCCTTCGCCCCCAACCGGGGGCGAAGGCCACCCGCGTCAACCGTTGTACGTGCTCTGCGCCCGCTCCAACCCCTCGGCCATCAGCGCCTCCACCGCATCGGCCGAACGATCCACGAACCAGTCCAACTCCTTGCGCTCCGCCGACGAGAAGTCGCGCAACACGAACGTCGCCACCTCCATCCGACCAGGCGGACGACCGATCCCGCACCGCACCCGCAGATAATCCGGACCCAACGACTTCGTGATCGACTTCAGGCCGTTGTGGCCGTTGTCACCGCCGCCCCGCTTCAACCGCAACGTCGCATAGTCGATGTCCAACTCGTCATGCACCACGATGATCCGGTCCAGCGGAATCTTGTAGAAATCACGCAGCGCCGTCACCGGACCACCCGACAGATTCATGAACGACATCGGCTTGGCCAACACCACCCGCTGACCGCCGACCCGCCCCTCCGCCACCTGCGCCCGGGCCTTGTGCGACTTGAACCGGCCCCCCATCCGCTCGGCCAGCAAATCCGCCACCATGAAACCGATGTTGTGGCGATTACCCGCGTACTCCGGCCCCGGATTACCCAGACCCACCACCAGCCACGGCCCCTCAGGGGCACCCTGCGCTGCGCTCATGCTCACCTCTCCTCGAACGTACCGCAAAGCGAACCGCCGCCCGGCAAAAGCCGGACGGCGGTTCACACAAAAGCCCTGACGAGGCTCAGGCCTCCGCGCCCTCAGCGGCGGCCTCGTCCTCAGCGGCCTCCACCTGGGAAGCCAGCACCTGGAGCACCACGGCGTCCGCGTCAACGGCCAGCACAACGCCCTGCGGCAGCACGACGTCCTTCGCCAGCACCGACGCACCGGCCTCCAGACCCGCCACGGAGACCGACACCGACTCCGGAATGTGCGTGGCCTCGGCCTCGACCGGCAGCGCGTTCAGCACGTGCTCCAGCAGGTTGCCACCCGGCGCCAGCTCACCCTCGATGTGGATCGGCACCTCAACGGAGACCTTCTCGCCCCGCTTGACCTGCAGCAGGTCAACGTGCTCCAGGAAACCCTTGATCGGGTCCTTCTGCACGGCCTTCGGAATCACCAGCTCCGACTTGCCCTCGACATCCAGGCTGATCAGAACGTTCGGGGTCTTCAGCGCCAGCATCAGGTCGTGACCCGGCAGCGTCACGTGCACCGGGGCGGCACCGTGACCGTAGATCACACCCGGCACCCGGCCCTCACGGCGGGCGCGGCGCGCGGAACCCTTACCGAACTCCGCCCGCAGCTGCGCGGGGATCTTCACCTCAGACATATCGGCACTCCTCGTGGACGACGGATACGGAAATCTGCCGCTCGGTCCACGACGGACCAGCCTCGAAAAACTCGAAAGCGCGTCGATAACGGAGACCGACAAAACGGCCTCCCTCGCCGAGCAACCCGAGGAGTCTACCCGGCGGGGAGGCCGCCAACGAAATCCGGCGCCACGCGCCCGACCCGGTTCAGTGCGCGTCGTTGAACAGGCTCGTCACCGAACCGTCCTCGAACACCTCACGAATCGCACTCGCGATCATCGGCGCGATCGACAACACCGTGATCTTGTCCAGCTCCAACTCACCCGGCGTGGGCAGGGTGTCGGTGAAGACGAACTCACTCACCTTCGAGTTCTTCAACCGATCAGCGGCCGGACCCGACAGCACACCATGCGTCGCCGTCACGATCACATCCTCCGCGCCGTTCGCGAACAGCGCGTCCGCCGCGGCACAGATCGTGCCACCGGTGTCGATCATGTCGTCGACCAGAACACAGATCCGGCCCTTCACATCACCGACGACCTCGTGCACCGTCACCTGGTTCGCCACATCCGGGTCACGCCGCTTGTGGACGATGGCCAGCGGCGCGCCCAACCGGTCACACCAGCGGTCCGCCACCCGCACCCGGCCGGCGTCCGGCGACACCACCGTCAGCTTGCTGCGGTCCACCTTCGTACCCACGTAGTCCGCCAACAGCGGCAACGCGAACAAGTGGTCCACCGGACCATCGAAGAAACCCTGGATCTGGTCGGTGTGCAGATCCACCGTCAAGATCCGGTCAGCACCCGCCGTCTTCATCAGATCAGCCATCAACCGCGCCGAGATCGGCTCACGGCCACGGTGCTTCTTGTCCTGACGGGCGTACCCGTAGAACGGCACGACCACCGTGATGCGCTTCGCCGACGCCCGCTTCAACGCATCGATCATGATCAACTGCTCCATGATCCACTTGTTGATCGGAGCAGTGTGGCTCTGGATCACGAACGCATCCGACCCACGCGCCGACTCCTCGAAGCGCACGTAGATCTCACCGTTCGCGAAATCGAAGGCCTTGGTCGGCACCAACTGAGCCCCCAGCTGGTGCGCCACCTCCTCCGCCAGCTCGGGGTGGGCGCGGCCGGAGAAGAGCATCAACTTCTTCTCACCGGTCGTCTTGATCCCGGTCACTGCACCGTCTCCTTGATGACTTCGACTGGTGTTCGACGCAGCTTCGCCCACTCGTCGGGAAGCTGGCGGAATTTATGTGCACTCATACGGTACGCCCCCACCGGCACCCCCGTGCACCGGCGAGACCACCGTCACTCACCCTGATCCGACTCCCCAGCCGCCCGCTCGGCCGCCTGCGCGGCCGCGCTCCCCGGCCGCTTACGGACCACCCAACCCTCGATATTCCGCTGCTGACCACGGGCAACAGCCAACGCACCCGCCGGAACATCCTTCACGATCACCGACCCCGCCGCGGTGTACACACCGTCCCCGACCGTGACCGGCGCCACGAACATATTGTCCGCACCCGTCCGGCAATAACTCCCGACCGTGCTGTGGTGCTTACGCTCGCCGTCATAGTTCACGAACACACTCGCCGCACCGATATTGGTGTACTCACCGATCGTGGCATCCCCCACATACGAAAGATGCGGCACCTTCGTGCCCTCACCCACCACGGCGTTCTTCATCTCCACGTACGTGCCCGCCTTGCTCCGCGGACCCAACTTCGTCCCCGGCCGCAGATACGCGTACGGACCCACACTCGCCCCCGGACCGATCTCGGCACCCTCCGACACCGACTTGATCACCCGGGCGTCCTCACCCACCACCGTGTCCGTCAACGTGCACTCAGGCCCCACCTCGGCACCCGCCGCCAACCGCGTCGCACCGTGCAACTGCGTCCCCGGACGCACCACCGTGTCCGGCTCGAACTCCACCGACACATCCACCCACGTCGACGCCGGATCCACCACCGTCACACCGGCCAACATCGCCGCGGTCAGCACCCGGTCGTTCAACAGCCGACGCGCCTCAGCCAACTGCACCCGGTTGTTGATCCCCAGAATCTCCCGGTGGTCCCCGGCCACCGCCGCACCCACCCGATGACCGGCGGCCCGCAGAATCGCCAACGTGTCCGTGAGGTACTCCTCACCCTGCGCGTTGTCCGTCGTCACCTTCGACAGCGCCTCCACCAGCAGCTTCGCGTCGAACGCGAACACCCCCGAATTGATCTCGGAGATCGCCCGCTGCTCCTCGGTGGCGTCCTTCTGCTCCACGATCGCCGCCACAGCGCCGCCACCGTCCCGCACGATCCGCCCGTACCCGGTGGCGTCCGGCACCTCGGCGGTCAGCACGGTCACCGCGTTGCCGTCGCTCTCGTGCGCCGCGGCCAGCGCGCGCAGCGTGTCGGCGGTCAGCAGCGGAGTGTCACCACAGGTGATGATCACGGTGCCGTCGAGCACCACACCCTGCTCGGCCAGCGACTCCAGCGCGGTACGCACCGCGTTGCCGGTGCCCTTCTGCTCAAGCTGCACGGCGGTGCGGATGGCCGGGTCGATCCCGGCGAGGTGCGCGGTGACCTGCTCACGGGCGTGGCCGACGACCACGACGAGCTGCTCGGGCGCGAGCTCGCGCGCCGCGGCGACGACATGGCCGACCAGGGACCGTCCGCCGATCTCGTGCAGGACCTTTGGCGTGGCCGACTTCATACGGGTGCCCTCACCCGCGGCGAGGACGACGACGGCAGCCGGACGGATGGGGCTCACGGGGTGGCTCCTCGGCGTTTGGGGTGTGGACAACCGCAGGATACCGAGGGGTAAGGGGTGCGACACGCGGACGGGTCCCGACCTGACGGTCGGGACCCGCATTCGAACTTTGAGCTCCGCTGCCAGGACTCGAACCTGGACAAGGGGCACCAAAAACCCCCGTGCTGCCGATTACACCACAGCGGATAGCAAAGGTAGCCAAAACGGACAATCGATCACTCTGTCCGGCTGGCTCCCCCTACTATGCCGTACCACCAGCCTTCGACGCGACGGTATAGGTCCGCACTGCGCAACACTCGGATCACGAAGCAGCCGCGATACCCCTCGCCCACGTTCTTCCGGACCGTCTTCGGGTTGTGCCTCTTCAACGTTGTCTTGTCCAGCGACGCAACGCCCACACCCGCCAGATCGGCCCAGTAGCGCTCCGCCGCCGCCACGTCCGCGGACTCGTGGATCATCACACGGAACCGCAGCCGCTCGGCCTCGACGCCCAACAGCGAGAGCCACGCCAGGTAGACACGGATCACGTCGGGATCACTGTTCACGAACGTGACCCGTTCACGCAGCTGATGAGGCTTGTCCTTCTCCCCCTCGGCCCAGTACAGGCCCACCCCCACCAGGAACAGCTCACGATCCGTCATCGGCCCGACCTCGGCCGTGGCGGCCGCCTTCACCTGTCCCCGCAGCAACTCCTGACGCCTGTGGTACGACTCCCACCCGGCCTTCCGCATCCGGCGCGTCCGCTCCGGCGAAGGCTGCGGCTTCGGCAGGTCCCTGACCCACAACGACACCGAACTCCTCGACACCCCCAACTCCGCGACGATCTCGTCGTACGTCTTCCCCGCGAGCCGCAACTCCCCTGCTCGCGCCCGTAGTTCGTGTTTTGCGGCGGTCATGAACCGATCATGCATTCGAACCCGGCGCTCACCCAAGAAGTTCGAATCTCGATCACCCGATCGAGCGTTTTCACCCATCCGGCCGTGACCTCCACACGTTCGGTTCGCGGGAAGTTTTTTCGATCGGCCCCTTGAAGGACATGCGCGGCGGGCAGATTCCTCCGGTGGCCGGGTGCGCGTTCTGTGCTCCCGCGGCCTGGCCCTGCCATACTTACGATGCCGTAGGTTACGGTCCCGTAGCTCCGTAGCCGTCTCCCACTTCGAGGGACATCCATGACCACACAGCCGGACGTGATCACCGAGTCCCGGGAGCCCGGGCCTGACGAGAAGTTGCCGCTTGCCACGCTCGGCGGCGACAGCAAGGGGTCGATCGAACAGGTCACCTTGGGGCTGTTCATCGGCGTGCCGTTCGTGGCGCTGCTGGTGGCGATCCCGTTCGCCTGGGGCTGGGGGATGAGCTGGCTGGATCTGGGCCTGATGGTGGGGATGTACTTCCTCGGCTGTCATGGGATCACGGTGGGTTTCCACCGGTACTTCACGCATGGTTCGTTCAAGGCGAACCGGCCGTTGCGGATCGCGTTGGCGATCGCGGGGTCGCTGGCGGTGGAGGGGCCGATCGTGCGGTGGGTGGCGGACCACCGTCGGCATCACAAGTTCTCGGACGCCGAGGGTGATCCGCATTCGCCGTGGCGCTACGGCGAGACGGTTCCGGCCCTGTTGAAGGGGCTGTGGTGGGCGCACATGGGGTGGATGTTCGATGAGGAGCAGACCCCGCAGCAAAAGTACGCTCCGGACTTGATCAAGGATCCGGCGATTCGCGCGATCTCCCGGCAGTTCGTTTGGTGGACGACGATTTCGTTGCTGTTGCCGCCGTTGGTCGGCGGTCTGGTGACCATGTCGTGGTGGGGGGCGTTCTCGGCGTTCTTCTGGGGTTCGCTGGTGCGGGTGGCGTTGCTGCACCATGTGACGTGGTCGATCAACTCGATCTGTCATGCGGTGGGGAAGCGGCCGTTCAAGTCGCGGGACCGGTCGGGGAACGTGTGGTGGCTCGCGGTGTTGTCGTGCGGTGAGTCGTGGCACAACCTGCACCACGCGGATCCCACGTGTGCGCGGCATGGTGTGTTGCGGGGGCAGGTCGATTCGAGTGCGCGGATCATCCGGTGGTTCGAGCGGTTGGGTTGGGCTTCTGACGTGCGGTGGCCGGACTCCGCGCGGATCGCTGCCCGGCGTAGGGATGAGGTCGCCAAGGCGGCATGATGAGTGCTGTGGGGAGCGATAGCAGCACTGGTGGCGGGGTCAAGGGCGCGGGTAGGTCGGCGGCCGGGTCGGTTCGGCGTGGCCGCCGGGTGCGGATGACGGGTGCGGAGCGTCGCGAGCAGCTTTTGGACATTGGTCGGGCGTTGTTCGCGGAGCGTGGGTTCGAGGGCACGTCGGTGGAGGAGATCGCGCATCAGGCGGGGGTCTCGAAGCCGGTGGTGTACGAGCATTTCGGTGGCAAGGAAGGCCTGTACGCGGTTGTGGTGGACCGCGAGATGCGGGTTTTGCTCGACATGGTGACGAGTGCCTTGACGGGTGGTCATCCGCGGGAGTTGCTGGAGCAGGCGGCGTTCGCGTTGCTGGATTACATCGAGCAGTCGACTGATGGTTTCCGTATTTTGGTGCGGGATTCTCCGGTGGCGCAGTCGACGGGTACGTTCGCTTCCCTGATCAGTGATATCGCGACGCAGGTCGAGGATATTTTGGGGTTGGAGTTCAAGCAGCGCGGTTTTGATTCGAAGCTGGCGCCGATGTACGCGCAGGCGTTGGTGGGGATGGTGGCGCTGACGGGTCAGTGGTGGCTGGATGTGCGGCGGCCGAAGAAGGCTGATGTGGCGGCGCATCTGGTGAATCTGGCGTGGAACGGGTTGTCCGGCCTGGAGCCCAGGCCGCGGTTGATAGGTCACCGTAAGGCGTAGTCGGCGCCGTTCGGGGTGGGCTCCAGGCGCGGTGTGGGTTCAGCTCTTCTTGGTGGCCAGGGCGAAGATGCGGCGGAAGGGGAAGGCGGTACCGCGGGGTCCCGCGGGGTATGCCTTGCGCAGTAGGTCGCGGTATTGGGCCATGAATTCGTCGCGGGTGGCGGGGTCGTCGGCGAGGGCGGTGAGGATGGGGCGTAGGGCGGTGCCCTTGGTCCATTCGAGTACGGGGTCTTCACCGTGTAGCAGTTGGACGTAGGTGGTTTCCCAGGCGTCGACGACGCAGTCGAGGGTGTCGAGGAGTTCGAGGTATCCGGCGGGTTCCAAGATGTGTACGTAGCCGCGGCCGTGTCCGGCGAGTTTGTCGCGCCATTGGGGGGCGTCGCAGAGTTCTGCGAGGAGGGCGTGGCTGGGCGAGGTGAAGTTGCCGGGTACCTGGAGTGCGAGGGTGCCGCCGGGGGCGAGGGCGTCGATCCAGGTGGGGATCATGTCGGGGTGGTTGGGGACCCACTGGAGTGCGGCGTTGGAGACGATGAGGTCGTAGGTCCTGTCGGGGTTCCAGTTGGCGGCGTCGGCGCGGCGGAAGTGGAGGCTGCCGCCGCCGGGGGTGGGGCCGGCGTATTCCTGGGCGGCTTCGAGCATTTCGGTTGAGCTGTCGAGGCCGGTGATGTGGGCGTTGGGCCAGCGGTCGGCGAGGATGGCGGTCACGTTGCCGGGGCCGCAGCCGAGGTCGGCGATGTGGGCGGGGTTGTGGGGGAGTTCGGGGATGCGGTTCAGGAGGTCGTGGAAGGGCCGGGTGCGGTGTCCGGCGTGGCGCAGGTACTGCTGTGGATCCCAGGTCGCCTGGTGCATTGCGGATCCCCTTTGGAGAGGTGCTTGTCCTGTGCGAGAGACGCAGGGTGTCTCTCGTGGCCGAGATTGCCCAGGCGGTCCGCTTTCTATTCTCTTGACATCAAGAGACTTCATGTCGACACAACCACTACACTGATCGGCATGGAGGACGAGGTCGATCGGCTGGTGGCTGCGTGGCGTCGCGAGCGCCCTGACCTCGACGTGGAACCGCTGGAGGTGCTCAGCCGGGTGAGTCGGCTGGCGCGGCATCTGGACCGGGCGCGGCGGCTGGCGTTCGCCGAGCATGGCCTGGAGCCGTGGGAGTTCGACGTGCTCACCTCGTTGCGCCGGGCCGGGGCGCCGTATCAGCTGTCGCCCGGGCAGTTGCTCACGCAGACCTTGGTGACGTCGGGGACGATGACCAATCGCATCGACCGGCTGGCCAAGAAGGGCCTGGTGGAGCGGTTGCCGGATCCCAGCGACCGGCGCGGGGTGCTGGTACGGCTGACGGTCGAGGGGCAGGACCAGGCGGATGAGGCGCTGGCGGCACTGTTGGCGCAGGAGCGGGCGATCCTGGGCGAGTTGTCGCCGCATCAGCGCTGCGAACTGGCCGGGCTGCTGCGGCAGTTGACGGCCCCGTTCGACAACTTCCCGAACTGACAGGGCTTTTCGGTTAAGCGACCGCTTTCAGGTGGTGCTGGTTCGGTCGGCCGGGGCTAGGCGGTTTTGCCGCTGCCGGCGGGTACGGCGAGGTCGGCCGGGCCGACTCCGGCGCGCCGGGCGAGGGCGACGGCGGCCAGGGTGGAGTGGACGCCGAGCTTCCCGAGCACGTTCTGCATGTGGGTGCGGACGGTGTGCGGGGAGAGGTAGAGGCGTTCCGCGACGGCCTTTCGGCCGAGTCCGGCGACCATGCAGCGCAGTACTTCCTGTTCGCGCGGGGTGAGGGACTCCACGAGCCGTTCGCTTTCGGTGCGGTGGCGGCGGGCGGTGGTCAGCTCGCGTAGGACGCCGGTGAGCAGTGCGGGCGGCAGGTGGGTCTCGTCGCGCAGTACACCGCGGACCACGGCCAGCAGGCGGGACAGGGAGCTGTCCTTGGCCACCCAGCCGCAGGCGCCCGCCTGGAGGGCGCGGGCGGCTCGGCGGGCGTCGTCCTGCCCGGCGAGGACCACGGTACGGGTGCCGGGGTGGTGGGCGCGGACCTTCTCGACCAGGGCTATGCCGTCGTATGCGTCGCCGCAGGTGGGCGGTGTGCCGCGGGGTGGCTCGGGCCGCTGGTCGCGGGGTTCCGGGCCGCGCTGTACCGGGACCTGGGGCGCGGGTGGCCGACCGGGCGGGAGGGCCGGGGTGCGGGGTGGGGCGGCGGGGTGACCCACGGTGGCGCCGACGCCGCCGAGGTCGGCGTCGACCAGCAGCACGTCGTACCGCCTGCCGTCGGCGGCGGCGCGTTCCAGGCAGCGTTGGGCGGCCGGGGCGCTGCCCGCGGCGGAGACGTCCACGTCGGGTTCGGCCGCGAGCGCGGCGGCGAGCGACTCGGCGAAGATGCGGTGGTCGTCGACGACCAGTACGCGAATGCGGGCCACGCGATCACTCTCCCCCTTGGCAGGTGGCGGACGGGCGCGGGTCGGCACCTTCGCCGCGGGCGCCGTTCCACAGCCGCGCTACCGCCGTGGTGCGGTGCTGCCTACCCCGGCCGCGGGTGCCATACCCGCGGGCCTCGCCCCCTGATCGGCGCCGGCCCCCACCGGCACCACGAAAAGCGTAGGGGGAATCACCGACATTCGGGGCTGGAATGCCGAACTCGGGCGGGTGACGGTTGCTTTTGGCGTGAAGGGGCGTGAAGGGCGGAGCGTTTGAGGGCTCGATGGACGGCTCCCGACCGCCCGTACACGTGTGCCCACGGGTGGCATTCGGCCACCCGGCGCCCGGGGGGCGCGCTATCCGGCGACGGCGGAGCGCGTGCGGCGTTCGCCAGGGGCGCGTACGGCGGGTGTGCGCTTGCGCGGTGACGCGGTACGCGGCGTGCGACCGTGGCCGCACGCCGTACCGCACGCCCCGTGACCGCACGCCATCTCCCTGCGGGAGACAGGGGTTCGGGTGTCGCCTCAGGCGAGGCGGCGGGCGCCCGCGCTGGGTACGGCGGTGAACACCCGCGGCGTGGGGTGCCCCGCGGTGGCGAAGGCGGCGGTGACCGCTTCGCCGACCTTGTCGGCGATGGCTTCTTCGACCAGGGCGATGGCCGAGCCGCCGAAGCCGCCGCCGGTCATCCGGGCGCCCAGCGCGCCGCAGGACAGTGCCGCCTCCACGGCCAGGTCCAACTCGGCGCAGGAGATGCGGAAATCGTCGCGCAGCGAGGCGTGCCCCGCGGTGAGCAGCGGGCCGATGGCGCGGGTCTCGCGCGCTTCCAGGCGGGCGACGACCTGCTCCACGCGGTGGTTCTCGGTGACGATGTGCCGTACCAGCCGCCGCTGCTCCTCGTCGGCCAACCGCCCGAGCGCGGCGTCGAGTTCGTCGTGGGCGATGTCGCGCAGCGCCACCACGCCCAGGTTCGCGGCGGCCTGTTCGCAGCCGCGGCGGCGTTCGCCGTAGGCGCCGTCGCTGTGGGCGTGCTTGACGCGGGTGTCGATGACGAGCAGCCGTAGGCCCTCGGCGGCGAGGTCGAAGGGGATCTGCCGCTGCGACAGGTCGCGGGTGTCCAGGTACAGGGCGTGCCCGGCCTGGCAGCAGGCGGCGGCGGTCTGGTCCATGATGCCGGTGGGGGCGCCGACGAACACGTTCTCGGCGCGCTGGCACAGTCGCGCCAACTGCCAGCCGGACAACTGGAGTTGGTACAGGTCGGACAGGGCGAGTGCGGTGACGACCTCCAGCGCGGCGGAGGAGGACAGGCCCGCGCCCACCGGGACGGTGCTGTCGTAGTGGATGTCGGCGCCGGTGACGGCGTGGCCCGCGCCGCGCAGCGCCCACACCACGCCCGCCGGGTAGGCCGTCCAGCCCGCCACGGTCGCGGGTTCCAGGTCGGCGACGCGCAGTTCGGCCACCGGCGCGGACGGTTCGTTGGCGGTGTGCAGGCGCAGCAGGCCGTCGGTGCGGCGGGAGACAGCGGCGGAGGTGGTGTGCGGGAGGGCGAAGGGCATCACCAGGCCGTCGTTGTAGTCGGTGTGTTCGCCGATGAGGTTGACGCGTCCGGGGGCGGTCCAGATGCCTTCGGGGTCGGCCTGGTAGACCCTGCGGAACTCGGTGTGCGTCACGGTGCGTGCTCCTTCGCGAACTCCCACGCGTCGCGGACGATCGAGGCGAGGTCGGTGCGGGACGGTTTCCAGCCCAGCCGGGTGCGGGCGCGTTCGGCCGAGGCGACGAGTACCGCCGGGTCGCCCGCCCGGCGGGGGGCGACGACTTCCGGGATGGGGTGTCCGGTGGTCTTGCGCACGGTGTCGATGACGTCGCGGACGGAGAAGCCGTTGCCGTTGCCGAGGTTACAGATGAGGTGCTCGCCGCGCTGGACGTCGCCGTTCAACGTCGCGCGCAGGGCGAGCAGGTGGGCTTCGGCGAGGTCGGCGACGTGGATGTAGTCGCGCACGCAGGTGCCGTCGGGGGTGGGGTAGTCGTCCCCGTAGACGGCGATGGACTCGCGCCTGCCCGAGGCGACGCGCAGGACCAGCGGGATCAGGTGGGACTCGGGGTCGTGCCGCTCGCCGTACCGTCCGTGGGCGCCCGCGACGTTGAAGTAGCGCAGGGAGACGGCGGTCAGGCCGTGGGCCGCGCACTCGGCGCCGATCATGTGGTCGACGGCGAGTTTGGAGGCTCCGTAGGGGCTGGTGGGGGCGGTCGGGTCGGTCTCGGTGATGGGGGTGCGCACGGGTTCGCCGTAGGTGGCGGCGGTGGAGGAGAAGACGAGGGCGCGCACGTCCGCCCGGCGCATGGCGTCGAGCAGGTCGAGGCTGCCGCCGACGTTGTTGCGCCAGTACTTCTCGGGGTGCGCGACGGACTCGCCGACCTGGGAGAAGGCGGCGAAGTGCAGTACGGCGGCGTAGGAGGGGTCGAGGATGTCGGCGGCGTCCTGGACACGGCCCTCGATGAACTCGGCGGCCTGGGGGACGGCTTGGCGGTGCCCGGTGGACAGGTCGTCGAGGACGGTGACCCGGTGTCCGGCCTCGATCAGGTGGGCGGCGACGACGCTGCCGATGTAGCCCGCTCCGCCGGTGACGAGAACCTTGCTGTCGCTGCTGGTCACTGCTGCTGCCCTGCCTTCTCGCCCTGGCTGTGGTGTCCCCGGGTGGCGATCTCGCGCAGCCGCGCGGCGGCGGCCTCCGGGGGGACGTCGTTGATGAACACGTTCATGCCGGACTCGGAACCGGCGAGGAACTTCAGCTTGCCGGAAGTGCGGCGGACGGTGAAAAGCTCGAGGTGGAGGGCGAAGTCCCGGCGGTCGAGGTGGTCGACGGGCGCCTGGTGCCAGGCGGAGATGTACGGGGTGGGGGGCTCGCCGGTGCCGAAGATCCGGTCGAAGCGGCGCAGCAGTTCCAGGTAGACGTGCGGGAACTCGGCGCGGGCGGCCTCGTCCAGGCCGAGCAGGTCGGGGACGCGGCGGTTGGGGTAGAGGTGGACCTCGTACGGCCAGTGCGCGGCGTGCGGGACGAACGCGGTCCAGTGGTCGCCGGTGAGCACTACCCGTCTGCCGTCGGCGCGTTCGGCGGCCAGCACGTCGTCGAACAGGTTGCCGCCGGTGCGTTCCCGGTGGGCGGCGAGGCTGTGCAGCATGCGGGCGGTGCGGGGGGTGGTGAACGGGTAGGCGTAGATCTGGCCGTGCGGGTGGCTGAGGGTGACGCCGATCTCCCGGCCGCGGTTCTCGAAGCAGAACACCTGCTGGACGCCGGGGAGTTGGGACAGTTCGGCGGTGCGGTCGGTCCAGGCGTCGAGGACGAGACGGGCCTGGTCGGGGGTGAGGTCGGCGAAGGAGGCGTCGTGGTCGGGGGTGAAGCAGACCACCTCGCAGCGTCCGGCGCCGGGGCGGTGGGCGAGCAGGCCGCCGGGGCCGTCGGCGGTGAGCGGGCCTGGTCCGCCGGTCAGCGAGGGGAAGCGGTTCTCGAAGACGACGACGTCGTAGTCGGCGGCCGGGATCTCGCTGTGCCGTCCGTCCCGGGAGGGGCACAGCGGGCAGGCGTCGGCAGGCGGGTGGTAGGTGCGGGTCTGCCGGTGGGAGGCGACGGCGACCCACTCGTCCAGCAGCGGGTCGTGGCGGATCTCGGACGCGGTGGCGGTGGGCTCGAGCGGGCGCTGGTCGACGGCGTCGCGCGACACGTCGTCGCGGGCGTCGTAGTGGACCAGTTCGCGACCGTCGGCGAGCAGGGTCGTCGTCTTCTTCACCCGAAGACTCCTCCATCAACAAAATCAAACATTATGAAGCATGACCCAACAGTACCGACCGCGTCAACGCAAGGATCGAAGCATTTGGGGTGAAACCCCCGAACCCCCTCCGCAGCGAGAAGCGTCCGATCACGATCCAACAAAGAACTCCACCAGGCCTGTTCATTTTCCAAACATCCGGCGTTACGTTCAGGCAACTCCGTCCACCCACCCGCCGCCAGAAGCGAGACCACCTATGCCAGCGAGACCACCTCTGCCATACCTGGCCGATGGGCTTCGGCTCCCCACCAACGGACTGGACTACGCGATCCTGGTGATCTACTTCGCCGTGGTCCTCGGCATCGGTTTCGCCGCCAAACGCAGCGTGAGGACCAGCCTCGACTTCTTCCTGTCCGGACGGTCGCTGCCCGCCTGGATCACCGGCCTGGCGTTCGTCGCCGCCAACCTCGGCGCCACCGAGATCCTGGGCATGGCGGCCAACGGCGCGCAGTACGGCGTGTACACCGTGCACTGGTACTGGATCGGCGCGATCCCCGCCATGGTCTTCCTCGGCCTGGTGATGATGCCGTTCTACTACGGCTCGAAGGTGCGCTCGGTGCCGGAGTTCCTGCTGCACCGCTTCGACCCCAAGGCGCATCTGCTCAGCTCGGTGCTGTTCGCCCTGTCCGCGGTGCTGATCGCGGGCGTCAACCTGTACGCCATGGCGATCGTGGTGCAGGCGCTGCTGGGCTGGCCGACCTGGGTGGCGATCCTGGTCGCCGGGCTGTTCGTGCTGGTCTACATCACCGTCGGCGGACTGTCCTCCGCGATCTACAACGAGGTGCTGCAGTTCTTCGTGATCCTCGCCGCGCTGATCCCGCTGGTCGTCGTCGGCCTCAAGCGGGTCGGCGGCTGGCACGGCCTGACCACCACCTTGGACCGCACCCACGGCCATGACTTCATGACCGCCTGGGGCGGCACCGGCATCGGCCACGGCAATCCGCTGGGCGCCAACTGGCTGACCATCGTGCTCGGACTCGGCTTCGTGCTCAGCTTCGGGTACTGGACCACCAACTTCGCCGAGGTGCAGCGGGCGTTGTCCGCCAAGAACCTCTCCGCCGCCAGGCGCACCCCGCTGATCGCGGCCTTCCCCAAGGTGCTGATCGTGTTCGGCGTGCTGATACCCGGGCTGATCGCGGCGGCCATCGTGCCCAAGATCGGCACACCCGGCTCGTCGCTGACCTACAACGACGCGATCCCGCTGCTGATGCAGGACCTGCTGCCCAACGGTGTGCTGGGCATCGCGGTGACCGGACTGCTGGCCGCGTTCATGGCGGGCATGGCGGCCAACGTCTCCTCGTTCAACACCGTGTTCACCAACGACATCTGGTCGCGGTACGTCAAGCGCGGCGAGTCGGACGCGTACTACCTGCGGTTCGGCCGGGTCATCACCGTCATCGGGGTACTGGCCAGCATCGGCACCGCGTTCCTGGCGTCCAGCTTCAGCAACATCATGGCGTACCTGCAGACGCTGTTCTCGTTCTTCAACGTGCCGCTGTTCGTGGTCTTCATCATCGGCATGTTCTGGAAGCGGACCACCGCGCAGGCCGGGTTCTGGGGGCTGCTGGCGGGCACCGTCGCGGCGATGGTCAACTACTTCTACATCTACAAGCAGCACGTCATCGCCATCCCCAGCGACCAGGGCGCCAACTTCGTCTCGGCGATCGTCGGGTTCGTCGCCGGAGCGGTGGTCATGGTGGCGGTCAGCGTCTTCACCAGGCCGAAGCCCGTCGAGGAGCTCGCCGGGCTGGTGTACGGGACCCGCTCCCCGGGCATGGAGGAGCCGCCCGCGGCCGGTGACGAGGCCTGGTACCGCAGGCCCGCCCTGCTGGGCACCGCCGCGCTGGTCATCGCCGCGGCCCTGTACGTCCCGTTCTCGTTCTAGGTCCAGGAGCGCAGCATCATGAGTGACTACCAGCACGAGGTCGAGGAGCTGGAGCGCCGGTCCGCCACCGCGGCGCGGCTGTTCGACATACGGGGCATCATCGGGGGCCTGTTCGCGGTCTACGGGGTGATCGTGACGATCGCCGGGATCACGGCGTCCGACGCGGACCTGCGCAAGGCGCAGGGGATCAACATCAACCTGTGGACCGGAGTCGGGATGCTGGTGCTCGGCGCGGCCTTCCTGCTCTGGCTGCGGCTCAGCCCCACGCCCGCGCCCGCGCAGGGGGCGGATGACGGTAACTAGCGCGCCGTCCGGCCGAGTTCCGGTTCGGGTGACGGCCGGTTCGGCACCGCCGGGCTCCACTGCGGGTTCGTGGCCGCTCGCCGTCGCGGCGGCGGGTCTCCTTCCGCCGCGACGGCGAGCCGGCGTCTTCGGAGCGACCCCCGCCTAGCCGCCGGAGGCGCGGTCCAGCAAGCCCGTGCGGGCGGCCAGGGCCGCCGCCTCCAGGCGGGAGCCCACGCCCAACTTCATCAGGACGCGTTGCACATGGGTGCGGGCCGTACTGGGGGCGATGCCCATCCCGGCGGCGATCAGGCGGGTGTCCTCACCCTCCGCGACCCGCACCAGGACCTCGACCTCGCGCGGGGTCAGTATCTGCAGCAGCCTGCTGCCCTCGTCGTCGGGTTCCGCCGCGGGGTGCAGCAGCTCGGCGAACGCCGTCTGGAGCAACTGCGGCGCCACCGCCACCTCCCCGGCCCGCGCCTTGGCCATCGCCCGCTCCACGCCCTCGATCCGCTCGTCGTGGCGCACATATCCGGAGGCCCCGGCGGCGAACGCCGCGGCGATGCCGCGCGGATTGGGCACCGGCCCCAGCACGATCACCGCGATCGCCGGACGCTCCCGCTTGATCCGCGTCACCGGGTCGAACACCCCCGGCTCGGCGGGCGTGGACGTGCCCATCAGGCACACCTCGGGCGCCCGCCCGATCGCCAGGTCCGCCGCGCTCGAACTCGGCGCACCGGCCGCCAGCACACGGTGCCCGCGCAACTTCAGCGCGGAGGCCAAGGCTTCCGCGAGCAACCGGTGGTCGTCCACCACCACGATCCGTACGCCCATGTGGGCACTCCCCCATTCCCCACGCGCCCCTCCCGGCGTCCCGCCCACGCCACACCCCCCTGCGGCCCCGGTATAGCCCCGGAAGCTACACGCTTGTTCGAGATACCGCGCCCCATACCCGTCAGAAGCATCCCCCGCATACCGAAAATCCCTCCCTTCCTGGCCGGTTCATGCCCGAAACCGTCCGGATCGGTTCGGAACATGCGACAGAGAGTTTGGTTTTGTCGGATGTCGACAGAGTGGAACCCGTAACCGTCAACTCCAACGCCAACGGCCGCCCGTACGCGCGCACTCGGGGTGCGGGCGGCCGGGCGGCCGTCGGGTGGGCCAGGGTCAGTGCAGGGCACCCACCAGGTACTTCTCCAGACCGCCGCTGTAGATCTGCGACATCCCGATCGCCAGGGTGTTGTTGTGCCAGCCGAAGTCGGAGTCGCCCAGGCCCGCCGAGTCCAGGTCGCGCTCCTGCTGCGCGGTGGAGTCGTCGAAGGTGGTGTAGGTGGACAGCGCGCCGCTGGACGTGTCGGCCTTGAGGACCTTGCCCGCGTTCTCGAAGCCGGACATCTGGTACGCGATCACCGAGTTGCCGTCCACGCTCACCAACTGCATCGGCGCGTCAGCGCTCTTGGACAGCCACTTGCCGCTGCCGTTGGAAAGGTCGAACGCCGCGATCTCGTTGGTGCTGGAGACCGAGCCGCTGCCGGAGTGCTGACTGGTCGCCATGTAGAGCGTGTTGCCGGAGACGGCCACGTTGTTGCAGGGGGTCATCTTGTCGGCAGGGCACCGGATCGCGTACTTGCCCTGGTCGGAACCGCTCTTGCCCAACGAGATCTTGCCGCCGAGACGGCCGCCGTCGACGTCCCAGACGTCGGTCATCGTCATGTCGCCCGCCCCGATACCGACCACCACCGGGTTGACCGAGATCACGCTGACCACCTCCGTACCCGCCGGGGCGTCCCAGGTCCACTTGGGCTTGCCGGACATCGGGTCGATCAGCGAGACGTGGTTGTTGTTCTCCTGGTTGTCGCCGTTGTAGTACACCTCGACCATCTGCGAGCCACCGGCGAAGCCCTTGTCATGGGCGTCGGAGCCGTTGTCCGAGTGCCACAGCGGCTTACCGGTGCTCACCTGGAACGAGACCGTCTGCTCCTCGGCCTCCACCGCGAGCACATCGCCGCTCATCGCCATGTCGGTGTACATCAGGAGGCTGCTGGTGAATCCCAGCGGCTTGTTCCACGCCAGCTTGCCGGTCGAGGCGTCGACGACCATCACGTTCTCGCAGTGCGTTCCGTACTGCACGGCGATCTTGTCGTTGACGATGTCGGTCGCGGCGTCGCAGGTGTCGCCCTCCGGAGACGGCACCGTCCACTGCTGCTGGCCGGAGCCGAGGTCGTACGCGGTGACGCCGGTCGGCGTCTGCTTGACGACGTCACCGCCGCTGAACCACATGCCCGGGGTGGGGGCGATGTTCTGCTGCTTGGTCACGTTAGGCGCGGGCACCGTCCAGGCGACCTTGCCCGCGGAGTTGTGCGGCGCGTTGTCACCGCTGTTCCCCGAACCGCCGCCCTTGGCCGCCGACTTGGGCTTGCTGCCACCCGAGGTCAACAGGTAGGCACCGCCGCCGACCACCAGCACCGCCGCGACGATGCCCGCGATCAGCGCGGCCAGCCTGCCGCCGGACAGCCGACCGCCGGAGCCACCGCCGGGCTGCGCCGGGAAGGGCGGCTGCTGCGGCTGCCCGTACGGGTTGCCGCCCCAGCCCTGCTGCGGCATCGGCTGGGTCGGCGGCTGCTGCGCGTACGGGGACTGCTGGTAGCCGTACGGCGACGGCTGCTGGTACGGGTTCGGGCCGCCCTGGGACGGGGGCTGCTGCGGATAGCCGTAGCCGGGCGCGGGATAGCCGTACTGCGGCTGACCCCCGGCGATCGGCGGAGCCTGCGGGGGCTGCCCCGGGGCCGCGGGCGGGGGCGGCGGGACCTGGCTCTGCACCGGCGGCGGAGGCGGCGGGACCGGCTGGCCCGGGGCCGCGGGCGGGGGCGGCGGGACCTGCGGGGGCTGGCCGGCGGGCGGGGGCGGAACCGCCGCGCCCGCGAGCTGGGTTGGCATCTCGTGCGGTGCGCGCTCCGGCGCGCCGGAGCCTCCGGTACCGTCAGGCGGCTGGGACATGAGCGGTTTCCCCCGTGATCGTTCACTAGGCCCGCGGCACGGGCCTCGTACTAGGTGACGCTTGGGCTCAAGCGGGCACCTTTTGTATCACCCGGCGCCAAGCGGACGCCGGGCCGGTCCGTGCACGTGACGTCGCCGTTATGCCCCCGCCGCCCGCCTCCACGAGCCTTTTACACCTCGTCCGCCAGCTCCAGCCAGCGCATCTCCAACTCCTCACGCTCATCGCGCAGTCCACGCAACTCGGCGTCCAGCTTGGCGACGTTCTCGAAGTCCGTCGGGTTCTCGGCGATCTGGGCGTGCAGCTTGGCCTCCTTCTCGCCGATCCTGTCGAGTTGACGCTCGATCTTCTGGAGCTCCTTCTTCGCGGCGCGCGCGTCGGCCCCCGACGACCGGGGCTTGGCGGGCGCCGCGGACGCGGCGGGGGCCGCGGCGGCCTCGATCGCGGCGCGCCGCCGCTCCAGGTACTCGTCGATGCCGCGCGGCAGCATCCGCAACGTCGCGTCGCCGAGCAGCGCGAAGACCCGGTCGGTGGTGCGCTCTATGAAGTAGCGGTCGTGGCTGATGACGACCATCGAGCCCGGCCAGCCGTCGAGGAGGTCCTCAAGCTGGGTGAGGGTCTCGATGTCCAGGTCGTTGGTCGGCTCGTCCAGGAACAGCACGTTCGGCTCGTCCATCAGCAGCCGCAGCAGCTGGAGTCGGCGCCGCTCACCGCCGGAGAGGTCGCCGACCGGGGTCCACTGCTTCTCCTTCGTGAAGCCGAACCGCTCGCACAGCTGCGAGGCGGTCATCTCACGGCCCTTGCCCAGGTCGACGCGCTGCCGCACCTGCTCCACGGACTCCAACACCCGCCAGGTCGGGTCGAGTTCGGCGACCTCCTGCGAGAGGTAGGCGAGCCGGACCGTCTTGCCGACGACCACCTTGCCGCCCGCGGGCTGCTTGTCGCCCTCCGTGTACGCGGCGTCGGCCAGCGCGCGCAGCAGCGAGGTCTTGCCCGCGCCGTTGACGCCGACCAGGCCGATCCGGTCGCCGGGGCCGAGCTGCCAGGTCAGGTGCTTGAGCAGCACCTTCTCACCGGCAGTGACGGTCACGTCCGCCAGGTCGAAGACCGTCTTGCCGAGCCGGGAGTTGGCGAACTTCATCAGCTCGGCGGAGTCCCGCGGCGGCGGCACGTCGGCGATCAGCTCGTTGGCCGCCTCGATGCGGAACCGCGGCTTGCTGGTACGCGCCGGAGCGCCGCGGCGCAGCCAGGCGAGCTCCTTTCGGGCCAGGTTCTGCCGCTTGGCCTCCTCGGAGGCGGCGCGGCGCTCGCGTTCCGCGCGGGCGAAGACGTAGTCGGAGTAGCCGCCCTCGTACTCGTGGACCTCGGCGCGCTGTACGTCCCACATGCGGGTGCACACCTGGTCGAGGAACCAGCGGTCGTGGGTGACGCACACCAGCGCGGAGCGGCGCGCCTGGAGGTGTTCGGCGAGCCAGGCGATGCCCTCGACGTCGAGGTGGTTGGTGGGCTCGTCCAGCACCAGCAGGTCCTGCTCGGCGATGAGCAGTTGGGCCAGCGCGATGCGGCGGCGCTCGCCGCCGGACAGCGGGCCGATGACGGTGTCCAGGCCCTGGGCGAAACCGGGCAGGTCGAGGCCGCCGAACAGACCGGTCAGCACGTCGCGGATCTTGGCGTTGCCCGCCCACTCGTGGTCGGCGAGGTCGCCGAGCACCTCGTGCCGGATGGTGGCCGCCGGGTCGAGCGAGTCGTGCTGGGTGAGGACGCCGAGCCGAAGGTCGCCGACGTGGGTGACCCGGCCGCGGTCCGGTTCCTCCAGCTTGGTCAGGATGCGGATGAGGGTGGTCTTGCCGTCACCGTTGCGGCCGACCACGCCGATGCGGTCGCCCTCCGAGACGCCGAGGCTCGTGCCGTCGAGCAGGGTGCGGGTTCCGTACACCTTGCCGATGGACTCGACGTTGATGAGGTTGACGGCCATTTCTCTCCAGGTATGGACGACTGGGTCGGCCTTCCAGCGTACTCAGGCGCGCGGTCGTGTTCGTCTCGCGTCCGTCGGGGAGCCCGGGCGGGCCCCAGCCCCTAGCCCAGCACCGTTGCGCCGGGGGCCGGGCCTGACGTCACCCGGGCGGTGCGGCAGGTGCCGGAAGCCATGAGGGCCTCGGCCACCGCCTTGGCGGCGTTCGCGCCCTCGGCCAGGAAGGCGCAGGTGGGGCCGGAGCCCGAGACCAGGGCGGCGAGGGCGCCCGCTTCGGTGCCGGTGCGCAGGGTGTCGGCCAGCGCTGGGCGCAGCGACAGCGCGGCGGGCTGCAGGTCGTTGGACAGCGCGCCGGCGAGCGCGGGGGCGTCGCCGGTGCGCAGCGCCTCCAGCAGGCGCGGGGACGGCTGCGGGTCGGGCAGGTCCGCCGCGGTGTACCCGTGGCCGGAGTCCTCCCGCAGCCGGTCGCACTCGCGGTAGACCGCCGGGGTGGACAGTCCGCCGTCGGCGACCGCGAAAACCCAGTGGAACGTACCGCCGGTCTCCAGGGGTTCGAGCAGTTCGCCCCGGCCCCGGCCCAGCGCGGCGCCACCGACCAGGCTGAACGGCACGTCGCTGCCCAACTCGGCGCAGATGTCGAGGAGTTCGGCTCGGGAGGCGCCGGTGCCCCACAGCGTGTCGCAGGCCAGCAGTGCCGCCGCGGCGTCCGCGCTGCCGCCCGCCATGCCGCCCGCCACCGGGATGTCCTTGGCGATGTGCAGCCGCACGTCCGCCGGGATGCCGTACCGCCGGGCGAGGGCGAGCGCGGCGCGGGCCGCCAGGTTGCTCTCGTCCAGCGGCACCTGGTCGGCGTCCGGGCCTGCGGCGGTGATCCGCAGCCGGTCCGCCGGGGTGGCCGTCACCTCGTCGTACAGGCCGACGGCGAGGAAGACGTTGGCCAGGTCGTGGAAGCCGTCCGGGCGCAGACCGCCCACGGCCAGCTGGACGTTGACCTTGGCGGGCGCGCGGACGACGACGGGTGCGGTCACTGGGCTGCTGCCCCCTTGTGCTCGGCGATGCTCGCGAACTGCTCGACGGTCAGGGACTCGCCGCGGGCCTGCGGCGAGACCCCGGCGGCGGTCAGCGCCGCCTCGGCCGCGGCGGCCGATCCGGCCCATCCGGCGAGCGCCGCGCGCAGCGTCTTGCGGCGCTGGGCGAAGGCCGCGTCGATCACCGCGAAGACCTCCTCGCGGGTCGCCGTGGTCTTCGGCGGCTGGTCCCGCCGTACCAGGGAGACCAGGCCCGAGTCGACGTTCGGTGCGGGCCAGAAGACGTTGCGGCCGATGGCACCGGCCCGCTTGACCTCCGCGTACCAGTTGGCCTTGACCGACGGCACCCCGTACACCTTGGAGCCGGGGGTGGCGGCGAGCCGGTCGGCGACCTCCGACTGCACCATCACCAGGGTGCGTTCGATGGTCGGGAAGGTCTCCAGCATGTGCAGCAGCACCGGAACGGCCACGTTGTACGGGAGGTTGGCGACCAGCGCGGTCGGCGCCGGTCCGGGTAGTTCGGCGACCCGCATCGCGTCCCGGTGCACCAGCGCGAAGCGGTCGGCGCGGTGCGGCAGCCGGGCGGCGATGGTGCTGGGCAGCGCGGCGGCCAGCACGTCGTCGATCTCCACCGCGGTGACCCGGTCGGCGGCCTCCAGCAGCGCCAGGGTCAGCGAGCCGAGCCCCGGCCCGACCTCGACCACCACGTCGTCGGGCCGTACATCGGCGGTGCGCACGATGCGGCGCACCGTGTTGGCGTCGATGACGAAGTTCTGGCCGCGCTGCTTGGTGGGGCGTACGCCCAGCGCGGCGGCCAGTTCGCGGATGTCGGCGGGGCCGAGCAGCGGCCCTGGCTCGTCGGCGGCTGGGGTGGTACGGGGGCTGGAGCTCACCGCAAAAGTTTACGTGCGCCGGGGAGCCGCTAGGACATCAGCTTGTGGCCGCAGACCGGCCAGGGGCTGGCGCCGCGGCGTACGTACAGCTTCTTGGCGCGGTAGGTCTGCTCGGCGGCGGGGGCGTCCTGCGGCCGTCCGGTGCCGCCGAGGGCGTGCCAGGTGTGGGTGTCGAACTGGTAGAGGCCGCCGTAGGTGCCGGACGGGTCGACGGCGTTGGGCCGTCCGCCCGCCTCGCAGCGGGCCAGGCCCGCCCAGTTGAGGCCGTCGGCTCCGGCGACCGAGGTGGGCTGGGGCCTGGTCCCGACGGCGATGACCTCGTCGATGGGTTCCTTCAGCACCCGGGAGCCGGTCTGCCGGGGCTTGTCCTTGACGCCGTTGACGGTGCGCTGTTCGTAGCTGACCTGGCGCACCCCGACCTCGCCGGGGATCACCACCACCTCGGTGCCCTTGAACTGGGCGGGGTCCGGCTGCCGCACGGTGTGGAACGGGATCGGTTCCTCGCGCACCTGGGTGCGGCCGGTGATCCGCATGACGGAGACGGTCTGGCCGTCGCGCGGGAAACTGCGGGGGTCGACGGAGGTGGTGTCCTTCGGCCCGAAGGCGATCCCCGCCTCGGCCGCCGCCTGCCGCACGGTGGCCGCGTTGGTGCGCACGGTGTGCTCCCGGCCGTCGGCCAGGAACGTCACGGTCCGCTCGGTGCGCACGTCGAGCCGCAGGCCCGACCGGCCGATCGGGGCGTCGGGGGCGGTGGACAGGTGCGCTCCCTCGGCGCGCACCCCGAGTTGCCGCAGCGCCTCGTCGACGGTGCGGGCGGTGGTCCACACCTGGTGCCGCTCGCCGTCGAGGGTGAGGCTGAGCGGGCGGCCGTGGCGCACCGCGATGTCCTCGCCGTCGTGCAGTCCGGCGTACGGGCCGGGGGCGACGGTGTCGTGGTCCCCGACCGGGATGTGCTGCTGGCGCAGCAGTTCGGGCACGTCGTCGGCGAAGGTGCGCAGGGTGTGCGGGGTGCCGTCGACGGTCAGCTCGACGTCCTTCTCACCGCTGAGGTAGGCGTAGGTGCCGCCGGTGAGGAAGGCGACCACCAGCATCCGGGGCAGCAGCTGGCGCAGCGGGTCGGGTCGTGCCGCGCGTCTGCGCCGCCCGGTGCCGCGGGTGGCGGCGCGGGCGGCGGCCTTGCGGTTGTGCCGGGCCGCGGCGCGGGTCCCCTCGTACGGGCCGGTCCCGTACGGCTCGTACGGCGTCGGGTAGGGGGTCTGGCGAGGCAGCACGGTGGTGGCGGTGCCGCCCGCCAGGTCGGTGGGCGGCGGGGCGGGCCGGGGTGCGACGCGGGTGCCTCGGCCCCCTCGATGACTGCCCTGCGAACTGCTCACGAAGACTCCACAGGTCCGGCTCCCCTTGCTCGGGAGGAGGACCCTAGCGAACCCCGCGGCCACTCTCCAAAGCCGTCATGTCACCCTGTGTAGTGAAAATCGGTGAGGCCGGGGCGAATTACGGCGCATAGCCGAACGCCCGGGCGGTGTTGGCGGCGACGGCCGCGGCCAGTTCGTCCTCCTCGACGCCCTTGACGGCCGCCATCGCCCGCAGCGTGATCGGGATCAGGTAGGGCGCGTTGGGCCGCCCCCGGTACGGCGCGGGGGTGAGGAACGGCGCGTCGGTCTCCACCAGCAGCAGGTCGAGCGGCGCCACGGTGAGCGCGTCGCGCAGCGGCTGGGCCGACTTGAAGGTGATGTTGCCCGCGAAGGACATGTAGTACCCGGCCTCGGCGCAGATCTTGGCCATCCGCTCGTCGCCGGAGTAGCAGTGGAAGACCACGGTGCGCGGCGCGCCCTCCTCCTCCAGCACCCGCAGCACGTCCGCGTGCGCCTCGCGGTCGTGGATGACCAGCGCCTTGTCGTGGCGCTTGGCGATCTCGATGTGGCGGCGGAAGGAGTAGGTCTGCGCCTCGACGCCCTCCGGGCCGGTACGGAAGTAGTCCAGGCCCGTCTCTCCGACGCCGCGCACCTGCGGTAGCGCGGCGAGGCCGGCGATCTCCTCCAGCGCGGCGTCGAGGGCGGCCAGGCCGCCCGGCTGCCTGGCGCCCTGCCGGGACCAGCCGTCGGGGTCGCCGTGCACGATGCGGGGGGCCTCGTTGGGGTGCAGCGCCACGGTGGCGTGCACGTTCTCATGGGCGGCCGCGGTTTCGGCCGCCCAGCGCGATCCGGCGAGGTCGCAGCCGACCTGTACGACGGTGTCGACGCCGACCGAGGCGGCCTTGGCCAGCGCCTCCTCGACGGTGCCGTCCTGCATGTCCAGGTGGGTGTGCGAGTCGGCGACCGGAACCCGCAACGGCTCCGGAAGCGGCGGAGCCGCCGTCGTGTCTTGCCTGGGGGTTTCCTGTGCCGCCATGCCCCGGAGTCTACGGACGCGGCGTCCGGAGGCGGTACGCGGGAGGGGGCGGCCGGGTCAGGCCGCGCGGTCCCGGCCTCGGCCGTGGCCGCGGTGGAAGAGGTGGAGCAGGTCGGCGAGGCGCCAGTGGTGGCGCGGCCTGGCCGTCGAATCGCCGGGGGCGGTGGATTGCGGCCCGCCGGGTTCGTAGGCGGCGTCGTGCCGTTCGTGCTGCTCGGGGAAGGGCAGGATCATCGGATCCCAGCGGCGGGCGCCGGAAACCCGCCCGGACCGCATGATGCGGACCGTGTGGCCGCCGCAGTTCTGGCAGGCCGGATGGGTCAGCGGCGAGGGCACCCGCCTGCTGCCCGCGTAGTAGGTGACGGTGGTGCGACCGTTCTCGTCGGTGTTGTGCACTATCTCGTACGACTGCTCCCAGCCGTGCCCGCAGCGCAGGCACGCGAACGAATAGGCCTCGTGAACCGTCTCGGCCGACGCCGGTCCGGTGGCGGGTCCTCCGTACGGGGTGCCTATGGCCTCGCTCATGGCAGCTCCTGATGCCCTCCGGACAGGGTGTCCGGAGCGGGACTTTCCCACTACCAGCGAACGCCTCCTGCTGGCGGGGCGCAGTAGTGGTTCCCGTCTCTTGAGCCAGATTTGGGGTGATTGTGGGCTGTGCCGCCGATAGGGCTCAGCCCCTTTACCCGTCCACGTTAGACCTTTACCGCGACTTGTGACGCGCTGACGTGAGTGCTGGTCAGCGGGCGGTTTTCGCGGCCACGACGGCGTCGAACACCTGTCGCTTCGGCACTGAGGCCTCGGTGGCGACGGCGGCGATGGCGGCCTTGCGGGCCTCGCCGGCGGACTCGCGTACGGCGACCCGGCGGGCCAGTTCCGCGGGGTCGAGTTCCTGCGGAGAGGGGGCAGGGGCGCCCGCGACGACGACGGTGATCTCGCCGCGTACGCCGTCGGCGGCCCAGGCGGCGAGGTCCCTCAGCGGGCCGCGCCTGACCTCCTCGTAGGTCTTGGTCAGCTCGCGGCAGACGGCGGCGCGGCGGTCCGCCCCGAACGCCTCGGCCATCGCGGTGAGGGTGTCGGCCAGCCGGTGCGGGGCCTCGAAGTACACCAGCGTGCGGCGCTCGTCCGCGACCTCGCGCAGCCGGGACAGCCGCTCACCGGACTTGCGCGGCGGGAAGCCCTCGAAGCAGAACCGGTCCACCGGCAGACCGGACAGCGCCAGCGCGGTCAGTACGGCCGACGGCCCGGGTACCGCGGTGACCCGGATGTCGCGCTCCACGGCGGCGGCCACCAGGCGGTAGCCGGGGTCGGAGACGGACGGCATTCCGGCGTCGGTGACCAGCAGCACGCGGCTGCCCTCGGCGAGGGCGTCGACGAGCTCCGGGGTGCGGGCGGCCTCGTTGCCCTCGAAGTACGAGACGATCCGCCCGGCCGGGGTGACCCCCAGCGCGGCGGTCAGCCGGCGCAGCCGCCGGGTGTCCTCGGCGGCGATCACATCGGCCGACGCCAGTTCCGCGGCGAGCCGCGGCGGCGCGTCCTCCGGGTCGCCGATGGGGGTTCCGGCCAGTACGAGTGTTCCGCTCACGCGCCCCAGTCTCCCCTACCCGCACGGCCACACGGGTGGGCGGGAGGGCGATTTCCCCAGGGGGCTTCCCTACGATGGCTCGGTGAGCAGTGACACCGCGACAGACGCCGCACCGCCCCCGGGCGCGAGTCCCGCGCCCGAGGCGCCGAGTCCGTGGGCGCGACGCCTGCGGCGGTTCGGGTACGCCGGGAGCGGGCAGCGGTCCGCCCGGGAGCGGCTGATCGACCCGTTCCCCGCCCCCGGGACCAGGCTCTGGCAGGCCATCGGACTCACCCCGGCGCTGGCCGACCGGCTGGCCCGCTGGTCCGGCTGGGCCGGGCCACTGCTCGTCGCACTGCTGGCGGGCGCCCTGCGCTTCTGGCACCTGGGCAGCCCGCGCGCGGTGATATTCGACGAGACGTACTACGCCAAGGACGCGTGGGCGCTGCTGCAGCACGGCTACGAGGGCGCCTGGCCGGACAACGCCAACCAGTTGATCCTCGGCCATCCACAGCGCATCCCGCTGGGCCTGGACCCGTCGTACGTGGTGCATCCGCCGATGGGCAAGTGGGTGATCGCGCTCGGCGAGTGGCTCTTCGGGCTGACACCGTTCGGCTGGCGCTTCTCGGTCGCCGTGCTCGGCACGGTGTCGGTGTTCATGCTGTGCCGGATCGGTCGGCGGCTGCTGCGCTCCACCGCGCTCGGCTGCCTGGCCGGTGGGCTGATGGCGGTGGACGGGCTGCAGTTCGTGATGAGCCGCACCTCGTTGCTCGACCTGATCGCGATGTTCTGGGTGCTGGCCGCGTTCGGCGCGCTGCTGATCGACCGGGACGCCGCCCGGGCGCGGCTGGCGGCCGCGCTGCCGCCGGACGGCCGCCCGAACGGCGAGGTGGCGGCCGATGCCGGGCTGGGCTGGCGGCCGTGGCGGATCGCCGCGGGCGTACTGCTCGGCCTGGCCTGCGCGACGAAGTGGAACGGCGCGCCGTACCTGGTGGCGTTCGGAATCATGACGGTGCTGTGGGACACGGGTGCGCGCCGGGTGGCGGGCGCCCGGCACCCGTACCGGGCGATGCTGCGCCGCGACGCCGTCCCGGCGTTCTGCTCGTTGGTGCCGGTGGCGCTGGCCACCTATCTCGCCTCGTGGACCGGCTGGTTCGCCACCGGCAACGGCTACTTCAGGCACTGGGCGGACGGCCGCGGCGGCACCTGGTCGTGGATCCCGGCGCCGCTGCGCTCGCTGTGGCACTACCAGCACCAGGTGTACGACTTCAACATCCACCTGACGCAGCCGCACACCTACCAGTCCAATCCGTGGAGCTGGCTGGTGCTGGGCCGCCCGGTGTCGTACTTCTACGAGTCGCCCAAGCTCGGCCAGAACGGCTGTACGGCGCCCGGTGGTTGTGCCCGTGAGGTGCTGGCGCTGGGCACCCCGCTGCTGTGGTGGGCGGCTTGTTTCGCGCTGCTCTTCCTGCTGTTCCGCTGGGCGCTGCGGCGCGACTGGCGGGCGGGCGCGGTCCTGTGCGGGGTGGCGGCCGGGTACCTGCCGTGGTTCAACTACCAGGAGCGGACCATCTTCCTGTTCTACGCGGTGGTGTTCGTGCCGTTCCTGTGCCTGGCGGTGGCCATGATGGTGGGCGCGCTGCTGGGTCCGGCAGGGGCGACCGAACGGCGCCGCATGTGGGGCGCGGTGGGCGCGGGCACACTGGTGCTGCTGATCATCTGGAACTTCATCTACTTCTTCCCGCTGTACACCGGTATGACGATCCCGATGGACGCGTGGCGGGCGCGGATGTGGCTGGACACGTGGATCTGAGGGTTTCAAGTGGTCTGCCGGACATGGGCGATTCGAGAGGTTACGGCCCAAGCGTGACTGAGTGATTGCGTCCGGTTGTGGAATCTTGACCCCATGGACACATCTGTGTCATAGAGTGCCCCCGCGTCACGCTCCTCGACGGTTGGTGCGGAGGCGACGAGTTGGGGAGGGTCAGGTGCAGGGAGCGACGAAGGGCGTCGTGATCGGTGGTGCGATCGCGGTGGTGCTCGCGGCGGTCGGGTTCGGCGGGTACGACCTGTTTCACAGCGTGTCCAGCAAGCCGACGGCCGACGCCTCGCCGGTACCGAAGGTGACCGCTCCCCCGTCGGCGGCCGAAGTGCGGAGCACCGCGCACGACTTCCTGGCCGCGTGGGCCTCCGGCGACGTCGCCAAGGCCGCCGCGCTGACCGACGACAGCGCCCAGGCGACCGCCCAGCTGACCTCCTATCGAAGTGATCTGCACGTCAGCAGGTTGACGCTGGCGGACAAGCCGGCCACCGGCACCCGCGTCCCGTTCTCGGTGCGCGCCGGAGTCTCCTACGACGGGCAGGACTCCGCGTGGGACTACGACTCGGCACTGACCGTGGTGCGGGACGCCTCCGGAAAGCCGGTCGTCAAGTGGGCGCCCACGGTGCTCAACCCCAAGCTGGCCTCGGGTCAGAGCCTGGAGGCCGCCCCGTCCAGCACTCCGCCGCCGCTCACCGCCGTCGACCGCAACGGCACGGCGCTGACCGCCGCCAAGTACCCGTCGCTGGCCGGAATCCTCAGCGAGCTGCAGACCCGCTACGGCAGCACGATGCAGGGCACCCCGGGGATGGACATCCGGATCAAGGGCGCCGACGGCAAGCCGGGCGCCTCGCTGCACCCGCTCTCCCAGGGCAAGCCGGGCAAGCCGCTGAGGACCACCATCGACGCCGCCCTCCAGGCGCAGGCGGAGAAGTCGGTCACCACCCAGGGCCCGGACGCCGCGGTGGTGGCGATCCAGCCGAGCACCGGCGACGTACTCGCCGTCGCCAACAACCCGGCGGGCGGCTACGACAAGGCGCTGCTGGGCACCTACGCGCCCGGCTCCACCTTCAAGGTGATCACCGCGTCCACCCTGCTGACCACCGGCAAGGTCACCCCCGGTACGCCGCTGGACTGCCCGAAGACCATCTCGTACGGCGGCCGAAGCTTCCACAACGTGGAGGGCATGCAGATCGACAAGGCCACCTTCGCCCAGGACTTCGCGGCCTCCTGCAACACCGCCTTCATCTCCACGGCGAACGTGCTGCCGGACGGCGCGGTGGAGAACGAGGCGCACGACGTGTTCGGCCTCGGCCTCAACTGGTCGACGGGCGTGCCCTCCTGGGACGGCAAGGTGCCGGTGGGCACCGGCTCGGAGAAGGCGATGACCATGATCGGCCAGGGCCAGGTCCAGGTGAGCCCGCTGGACATGGCGTCGGTCGCGGCCACCGCCAAGTCCGGGGCGTTCCACCAGCCGGTCATCGTTCCCACCTCGGTGGACAACCGGCAGATCGCGCAGGCGCCGCAGCAGTTGCCCGCGTCGGTCGACGCCGCGCTGCGTTCGATGATGGTGCTCACCGCCCGGCAGGGCACCGCCGCGCCGACCGTGGGCCAGCTCGGCGGTGACGTGGGCGCCAAGACCGGCACCGCGGAGGTGGACGGCCAGACCAAGCCCAACAGCTGGTTCCTGGCCTACCGCGACGATGTCGCCGCGGCGGCGGTGGTGCCGAACACCGGCGAGGGCTACAAGTTCGCGGGGAAGATCGTGGCGGCGCTGCTGTCCGCGAGCTGATCTGTCCTCCGGTGTGCCGACCCGGCCCTGCGGACAGTGCTCCGCCGCCCGGCGCAGCGCCTCGGCGGCGCAGGACGTCGAGTGAGCCGAAGCGTGCAACCGCCAACGCCAGGGCGGCCGTTACCGCCTTCTAGTCCGTCACGTCGCAGCCGTACGCCACACCGCCGACGCGGCGGCGGTCCGCTCCGCCCGGTCCGGGTTGCGGCCGGTCACGGGGACCGCGGCGCCCTCGGCCGCGCCATGGCGGGCGACGGCCGCGCCGATGCCCTTGCCGCGCCGGGGACCAGCACCCCGTACCGGGCGCATCGCCGTGGACTCAGCGTAGGCAGGAGCGCAACGCCCGTACCAGGGCCTGCGCCCGCGGGTCCGCGGTCACCGACTTCTGCAGGCCGCCTGTGACGTAGCCGAAGGCGATGCCCGACTCGGGGTCGGCGAAGCCCAGCGAACCGCCCCGCCCGGGGTGGCCGAAGGAGCCGGGGGCCAGCAGCGGGCAGGACGGGCCGTGCAGCATGAAGCCGTGACCGAACCGGGTGTTGACCACCAGCACCCGGTCCGGGCCGTCGGACTCCGGGGACCGGGCGGCGGTCAGCGTAGCCGGGGTGAACAGCGGTCGTCCGCCGTCCACGCCGGTGGCCAGCGCCGCGTAGCAGCGGGAGAGCGAGCGGGCGGTGGCGATCGCGTTGGAGGCCGCCAACTCGCCTGCCTGGTACGCCGGTTCGTTCTCGTCCACAGGGACGGATATCGCCTCGAAGGCGCGCCGGGTCAGCGACTCGGGGTCGGCGTACGCCTCGGCGACGGATCGTTTCGGCCGGGTGCGCAGACCCGCCGCGGCCGGTGCGGACGGGGCCGGTACGGCGGCGATCCGGCCGACCCGTGCCGCCTGCCGCGGCGGCAGGCCGAACCACAGGTCGAGGCCGAGCGGGCGGCCGATCTCCTGGGCGAACCACTGGCCGAGGGTGCGGCCGGTGGCCCGTAGCACCAGTTCGCCCAGCAGCCAGCTGAACGTCTGCGCGTGGTAGCCGTGCTCGCTGCCCGGCTCCCACTGCGGGCGCTGGGCGGCGACCGCGCGCGGCCCGCTGATCCCGTCCAGGGCCTGGGCGACGGTGAGCGGGGTGTCCAGCGCGGGCACCCCGACGCGGTGGGTGAGCAGATGGCGCACCAGGGCGCGCTCCTTGCCCGCCGCCTTGAACTCCGGCCAGTAGCTGCCCACGGGCGCGTCGAGGTCCAGTTGGCCGCGCTGGTGCAGCAGAAGCAGGCAGGCGGCGGCCGGGCCCTTGCCCGCGGACCGGATGATCTGCGCGGTGTCGCGCTCCCATCGCGGCCCCTCGGGCTCGTCGGCCCGCGCGGCACCGGCCCACAGATCGACCACCAGACGGCCGCCCAGGTGGACGGCCACCGCCGCTCCCCGCTCCCCGCGCCGCTCGAACCCCTCTCGGAACGCCTCCCGGACCGGCTCGAAGCCGTCCGCCACCGTCCCGTGGACCTCCACCACTGCCCGCTCCCGCTCCTGCCCCGACCGTGCTCCTTCAGACCGTCTCCCCCATGGTGCACGGCCCATGACCGGCGCCAAAAGTTGCCCTCCGCAATCCCTCCCAGAACCATGGAAAACGTGACAGTCGTGATGGACGACGCATATATCAGGTTCCCCCACCTGCACGGCGACCTGCTGTGCTTCGTCGCCGAGGACGACCTGTGGGTGGCGCCGTTGCCCGCCGCCGGGGACGTCCCGGAACGGGCCTGGCGGATCACCGCGGACCGCACCCGGCTGGGGCACCCCCGGTTCTCCCCGGACGGCTCCACCATCGCGTTCACCACCTGGCGCAGCCTGGACCCCGAGGTGCACCTGGTGCCGGTGGACGGCGGACCGGCGCGCCGGCTGACGTACTGGGGCAGCCCGGACGCCCGGGTGTGCTCCTGGACACCGGACGGGCGGATCCTGGCCGTCTCCTCGCACGGGCAGCCGTTCTCGCACTTCTCCTGGGCCTACGCGATCACCACGGACGGCTCGCCCGGCAGACGGCTCCCATGGGGGCAGGTCTCCGACATCGCGGTCGCCGACCTGGACGGCGAGCACCTCACCCTGATCCTGAACGGCACTCCCCCGCACGAACCGGCGTCCTGGAAGCGGTACCGGGGCGGCGCGACGGGGCGGCTGTGGCTCCAGGGCGCCCGGCTGCTGCCGGAACTGCACGGCCACCTGGACTGCCCGATGTTCGTGGCCGGGCGGATCGCCTTCCTCTCCGACCACGAGGGCGTGGGCAACCTGTACTCGTGCCTGCCGGACGGCTCCGACCTGCGGCGGCACACCGACCACGCGCAGTTCTACGCCCGCAACGCGTCGACCGACGGCCGGCGGGTGGTCTACCAGTGCGCGGGCAGGCTGTGGCTGGCCGAGGACCTCACGGATCCCGCGGGGACGCCTCGCCGGCTGGACGTACGGCTGGGCGGGGCGCGCAACGGCCGCCGCCCGTACCAGGTCCCGGCCGCCGCCCACCTCACCGGGCTGGCGTGCGACACCACCGGGCGGGCCAGCGCGGTGTGCGTACGCGGCAGCCTGTACTGGCTCACCCACCGGGACGGCCCGGCGCGCACCATCGTCGACCGGCCCGGCTCCCGGGTGCGGCTGCCGGTGATGCTGGGCGACACCGGGCGGGTGGCCTTCGTCTCGGACACGGGCGGCGAGGACGCCATCGGGATCGCCGACCTGCCCGGCCGCGCGGTCCGCTTCGCCGCCGTCTCCGGGATCACCGGCGCGGTCCCGACCAGCCCGGAGGCGTTCGACGAGCCCCTCGGCACGGGCAGCCGCGAGCGCGCCGCCCCCTCACGCACCGCGCCCGGCGCGAACGACACCACGAAAGCGGACGACATCGCCCGCCACGCCGCGGAGCGCGCCGCCCCCGCGGACCCCCCGGCCCCGTCCGCCGACGGCACCGCGGCCGACGCCGAGGAACCGGCCCGGCCGCCGGTGGACACCCAGGAACGGCGGCTGGCGCAGGGCGAGTTGGGACGGGTGCACGAGTTGGTGGCCTCGCCGGACGGCGCCGTCCTCGCCGTCGCCTCGCACGACGGACGGCTGCTGCTGGTGGCGTCCGGCGCCGCCGAGCCCCGTGGCACCAGCACGGACGTGGACGACACGCTGCCGCCCGAGGAGCCGCCGCGCACCGTGCCGGCGGGGACCGTGGTGGAGCTGGTGCGCTCCGACAACGGGCCGGTGCGCGACCTGGCGTTCTCGCCCGACTCGGCCTGGCTGGCCTGGTCGCACCCGGGCATCGGCCGCACGCTGCGGCAGATCAGGATCGCCAACCTGACGAGCGGCACCATCATCGACGTCACCAACGGCCGCTTCGAGGACGAGGGTCCGGTCTTCACCCGGGACGGCCGCTATCTGGCGTTCCTGTCCTGGCGCGGCTTCGACCCGGTATACGACGTGCACACCGGCGACCTGTCCTTCCCGCTGGGCTGCCGCCCCTACCTGGTCCCGCTCAACTCCGCGACGCCGTCGCCGTTCGCGCTGCCGGTCGAGGGGCGGCCGATCACCGGCGGCCTGGACGCGGTCGACGGCACCGAGGGGCCGGTCGTGGTGGAGGCGGAGGGGCTGCCGAACCGGGTGACGCCGTTCCCGGTCGCGGCGTCGAAGTACTCCTCGCTCTCCCCGGTGCGCGGCGGACTGGTCTGGCTGCGCTGGCCGATCTCCGGTGCGCTGGGCGAGACCTTCGCCAACCCCGCCGACCCGTCGCCGCGGCCGACGTTGGAGTACTTCGACCTGTTCCGGACCCGGCGCACCGAGTTGCTGCGGCACATGGACTGGTACGCGGTCAGCGGCGACGGCCGCCGTCTCGTGGTGTACGACGACGGGGACCTCGCCGTCGTCCCGGCGTACGAGCGGGGTGACGACGACTCGACGGTCCTGCTCGACATGCGCCGCATCCTGCACGAGGTGAACCCGGCCGCCGAGTGGCGGCAGGCGTACCAGGAGGCCGGGCGGATCATCCGGGACTACTTCTGGGCGCCCGACATGTGCGGCATCGACTGGCCCGCGGTGCTCGACCAGTACCGCCCGCTGGTCGAACGGGTCGCGTCCCCCGAGGAGTTCGCCGATCTGCTGCGGGAGATCCTCGGTGAGCTCGGCACCTCGCACGCGTACTGCACCGCCGCCCGGCGCAACGAGGGACCGCCGCACTACCAGCGGCCGATGGGGCTGCTGGGCGCCAACTTCCAGCACGACAAGGACGGTTCGTGGTCGATCCGGCGGATCCTGCCGGGTGAGTCCTCGGACTCCAAGGCGCGGTCACCGCTGGCCGGTACCGGGGTGCGCGCGGGCGCGGTGCTCACCCATGTCGACGGTCGCCCGGTGGACCCGCTGACCGGCCCCTATCCGCTGCTGGCGGGGGCGGGCGGAACCACCGTGGAGCTGACGTTCGCCCCGCCGCGGGGATCCGACGGGCCGTCCCGCCGGGTCGCGGTGGCGCCGCTGATCGACGAGCGCCCCCTGCGCTACCAGGACTGGGTGGCCAAACGCCGTGCGGTGGTACGGGAGTTGAGCGGCGGCCGGTGCGGCTATCTGCACATCCCGGACATGGGCGGTTCCGGCTGGGCGCAGTTCAACCGCGACCTGCGGATGGAGGTCTCCCGGCCCGCGCTGATCGTGGACGTACGGGGCAACGCGGGCGGCAACATCAGCGAGTTGGTGATCGAGAAGCTGACCCGAAAGATCCTCGGCTGGGACCTGACCCGGGGCGCCCAGCCGGTGAGCTACGCCAGCAACGCCCCGCGCGGACCGATCGTGGCACTCGCCGACGAGGCGACCTCCTCCGACGGCGACATGATCACCGCCGCTTTCAAGCAGCTGGCCCTCGGACCGGTGGTCGGCACCCGCACCTGGGGCGGAGTGGTCGGCATGACCGGCCGCCACCGGCTGATCGACGGCACGGTGATCACCGTGCCGATGAACGCCGCCTGGTTCGAGGGGTACGGCTGGGGGATCGAGAACGGCGGCGTCGCCCCGGACATCGAGGCGCTGCGCACTCCGCTGGACTGGGCCGAGGGCCGCTCCTCGCAGCTGGCGGTGGCCGTGCGCACCGCGCTGGACCTGCTGGAGAAGCATCCGCCGGCCACCCCGCCGGACCTCTCCGGGCGTCCCGACCGCAGCCGTCCGCCGCTGCCCCCGCGGTAGTTCACGCCGCGCCGTCGGAGCCCGCGTCCGGGGAGCGGCACAGCGCCCCCTCGGGAAACAGCACGGCGGCGTCCTGCGGTCCCTGGCCGTCGGTCCAGCGGGCCAGCGCAGTGAGGTTCACGGCCTCCGACTCCAGCCACTCACCCGCCTGTTGGGATCCGCTGAAGGGCGCGGAGGCTCTGCGCGGCACGGTCAGGCAGGCGCGCACCGCGGCGGCGGTGCGTGAGGCGTACCAGCACACCAGCCGGGCGCGGGCGGCCCGCAGCTGCGCCGGGTCGTCCTCGGTGCGGGCCCGCTCGGCCGCGTAGTCGCGCAGCAGTCCGGGCAGCCGCAGTCGGCCGTGTGCGCTCTCGATGACCAGATGGGCGGCGGACAGCCGCTGGGCGTGTCCGGTGATCTCCTCCACCGGCAGGTCGGCGAGCGCGGCCACCGCCTCGATGCCGGTCTCCGGCAGGTCGGCGGCCCCCAGCAGCCGGAACAGCCGCCGGGCGGGGGCGGGCAGGGCCCGGTAGGAGTGCTCGAAGGCGCTGCGCACCGCGCAGCCGCCGCCGCCCAGCGAGAGCAGGGTGAGCCGGTCGCCGGCCCGCAGCCGGTTGGCGTAGCTGCGGAAGGACGAGAAGCGGTGGCTCGCCAGATTGGCCGCGGCGGCGCACAGGGCGAGCGGCAGGTGGCCGCACTCGGCGGCGAGTTCGGCGGCCGCCTCGGGTTCGGTGGCGACCCGGTCGCGGCCGACGATCTGGGCCAGCAGGTCCAGTGCGCCATCCGGTTCCAGGCAGTCCAGCGGCATCCGGTGGGCGCCGTGGAAGGCGGTCAGTTCGGACAGTTCGGTGCGCGCGGTGACCAGCACCGCGCAGCCCGGCTCGCCCGGCAGCAGCGGGGTGACCTGCGCCGGGTCGCCGGCGTCGTCCAGGACCAGCAGCACCCGGCGCCCGGCCAGCCGGGCCCGCAGCAGCGAGGAGCGGGCCGTCGACCCGGGCGGTACACAGCCCTGGCCGTCGCCGGTGGGCAGCCCGGTGGCGTGCAGCGCGTCGGCGAGCAGGTCGTCCGGGTCGCGCGGCGAGCCGTCCGGCGCGGTGAGCGGCAGGAACATCTGCCCGTCCGGGAACCTGGCGGCCAGCCGGTGCGCGACCCGTACGGCCAGGGCGGTCTTGCCGCAGCCGGGCGCTCCGGTGAGCACCACCACCGGTACCGTCCCGGCCGCCGTGGGAGTGCTGAGCAGCCGGACGGCCTGTTCCTCGGTCGCCTCCCGGCCCGCTAACTCGGCGGGTCCGCAGGGCAGTTGCCGCGGCTCGGCCCAGGGGGCCTGGGCGGCCGGGCGGGCCTGGGGCATTCGGTCGCGCGGCGGCGGCCACTCGATGTCCACGTCGTCCAGCAGGCACTGGTGCACTGCGCGTAGATCGGGGCCAGGCTCAACGGCCAGTTCGGCGTAGAGGAGTTGGGCGACGTCGTGGTACGCGGTGAGCGCCTCGGCGCGGCGGCCGCACTGGTACAGCGCTGTGATCAGCTGGCACCACGGGCGTTCGCGCAGCGGGCGTTCGGCGACCACCCCGCGCAGCACCGACAGGGCGTTGGCGGCGGCACCCTGCATCAGGTCCAGGTCGCACAGCCGCTCCACGACGTGCAGCCGCTCGTCCTCCAGCGCGGGCGCCTCGTCCCGTTGCAGCGTCTCGCACGGCACGTCCTGCAGCGCCGCACCCCGCCACAGGCTCAGCGACTCGGTGAAGTTGCGGGCGGCCAGGGCGAGTTCACCGCGGACCAGGGCGCGCTCGGCGGTCGCGGTCAGGGAGCGGAAGCGGGTGAGGTCGACGGTGTCGTCGGGGGCGGTGAGCGCGTATCCGCCCGGTCCGCTGCGGATCAGCTGGTCGGTACCGGTGGCCTCGCGCAGCGTCCGGCGCAGCCGTGCCACGTAGGCCTGCACGGCGTTGCGTGCGCCGCCAGGGGGTTCCCCGTCCCAGAGTCGCTTGATTAAACTCTCAACGGTCACCTCCTGATTGGTCTGCAGCAGCAACAACGCCAGCACGGATCGCTGTCGCCCGGCCCCGAGCGGGATCTGCCGCGCGGCATACCGAATGTCCAGCGGCCCGAGCAGGCCGAAGTACACAGCTTCTGTCGTCATATGCGTCCCCACCGGATGAGGTCAGCCATCCGGCACCATCCTGCCTTGTGGGGATGCGGTGAAAACCTCGCCTTTTCCGCCAAGCATGGTGTCGGTGCGGATCGCGACACACCCTTAACACGGTCCGGCGACTACGCAGCGTGTCAGGGTCGCGTCAGCCAGCAGTCAGCGGGCCGTCATGGCGGTGCGGCAGAGTGCGTGTCGCCGGATTCCCGTGGGGGCCAAGCCTCCCGGCCGCTACGGGATATGACGGTGCGTCAGCCACCGACCCCGCACGCGGTCGCCTACCCGCGTCAGCGATCGCGTGCGGTCGTGGTGGCGACAGCCCGTCTCGTACCAGCGCCGGGCCTGCGGCCGCCGGCCCGACGATCCGGCTGATTCCGGCAGGGCGGAATCAGAAAGGGGGAAGGGCGCGCCCGTGGGGGGACGCGCCCTTCTCCGTATACGACTCAGCAGTCGAACCGGTCCTGGAGGTCGTCCAGCACCTCCTGCTCCGGATACCTCTCACCGGCTCCGCGGACCTCGCGGTCCTCCACCGCCGGATCCGCTCCCCGCGCACACCGCGCCGGCCGCCGACGCACAACTTCGGCGACCTTCTCACGGACCCGCTCGCGCATCCCCACGACTCCAGCGAAGCACGCCCGCCTCTCCCCCGCATCCTGGAACGGTCACCGCGCGTAACATCACGGTTTCATCTGCGCGCCTGGAGATTTTTCCGCTGGTTGGCCTGCGCTTCGCGAAGGATTTACCGACCCTTCACGCACTGCCAAGGAATCCCGCGCTCCGGGGCCCGAGTTGTAGCGCTTTTCGTGCCTCCACCCCAAGCCGCCACGGCGTGGACCCGCGGGGTCGCGGCGGACGCCACCAGAAAGCGGCCGTCCGGCGAAGCGCGGTTCAGTGCCGGGCGCGATGTGTCTCGTCGGCCTGGCCGCCGGGGCCGACCAGGCCGCGGCGGGGCTGCGGTACGGCGCGCAACCGCTCCTCGGCGCGCCGCACTTCGCGTTGGCCCACCGTCGCCACCAGCCCGGGAAGACACCCCCGTACCGCCTGCATTCCGCGTAGCCACCACTGGCCGTACACATGCGGGGCGCGGCGTTCCACGCCGGCGGCGATGCGGTCGACGGCCGGGCCGAGCGGATACGTGCGGTTCAGCGGCCACGGGAGCCTCGCCCGCAACTCCCGTAGTACCGCGTCCTGATCAGCGCCGCGCACCATGTCGGTGTCCGTCCAGCTCAGATAGCCGACTCCCACCCTGACGCCCTGGTGGGCCACTTCGGCCCGCAGGCTGTGGGCGAACGCCTCGGCGCCCGCCTTGCTGGCGCAGTACGCGGCCATCATCGGCGCCGGGGACAGCGCCGCCAGCGACGCTATCTGCAGGTAGTAGCCGCGCGAGGCCACCAGCGCGGGCAGGAAGGCCCGCGCCGTGGCGACACTGCCCAGCAGGTTCACCTCGATGACCCGGTCGAACGAGACCGGATCCGCGTCCAGGAACGGCCCCCCGGTGGCGATCCCCGCGTTGGCCACCACGGTGTCCACCCGGCCGTAGCGGGCGACGATCTCGCCTGCCACCCGGGCCATCGTCTCGCCGTCGGTGACGTCCGCCTCCCACGCGGCGCCTTCCGGCCCCAAGTCACCGGCGACCTCGGCAAGTTCGGCGGGCTCCAGCCCGACCAGCGCCAACCGCGCACCGCGCGCCGCCAGCTTTCGGGCCAGCGACGCGCCGACCCCGCGCGCCGCACCGGTGACCACCACGACCTGACCCCTGATCGGTCCGCTCATCGCACATCCCCCTGCTTCCACGTCGAGTTGGTGACGCCCGTCACACCCCTGCCCCTTCCGCTGGCACCGGCGCTCGCAGCACCTCGTACTCCGCCAGGCGTACCTCCCGGGTGGCGCGCCGGAACTCGGCCGTGGTGCCGGGCCAGACCGTGGTGTTGCGGCCCGCCGCGTCGAGGTACCAGCTGGTGCAGCCGCCGCTGTTCCACACCGTGCGGCCCATCCGCCGCTGCAACGCCTCGTTCCAGGCGCGCACCGCCCGCGGCCGGGCGTCCAGCGCGGCGGCACCGGTGCGGTCCAGGGTGCGCAGGTAGTCCGCGATGTAGTTCAGCGTGGACTCGATCATCAGGATCATCGAGCTGTTGCCCAGACCGGTGTTGGGCCCGATGATCAGCAGCAGGTTGGGGAAGCCGTCGACCGTGCTGCCGCGCAGCGCGGCCATCCCGTCCTTCCAGTGCTCGGCCAGCGTCCGCCCCTCGGCGCCGATCACCCGGTCCGCGATCGGCATGTCCGTGACGTGGAAGCCGGTGCCGAACACGATGGCGTCCACCTCGCGTTCGGTGCCGTCGGCGGTGACGACGCGCGAACCGCGCACCTCGGTGAGCGCCGAGGCGACCACCTCGGTGTTGGGCCGGGCGAGCGCCGGATAGTAGTCGTTGGACAGCAGGATGCGCTTGCAGCCGATGGTGTAGTCGGGGGTGAGCCTGGCCCGTAGCGCCGGATCCTTGATCGCCCGGCGGATGTGGGCTCTGGCGATCTGCTCGGTGGCCCGCATCAGTTCCGGCCGTTTGACGAACGCGCCGACCTGGAACTCCCTGATCAGCCAGAGCAGTCCACGGCGCGCCCGGTGGGTGGCCGGGACGGTGTGGTGCAGCCACTGCTCCACGGCGTTGATGCCCCGGTCCATGCGCGGCATGACCCACGGCGGGGTGCGCTGCACGACGGTCAGCCGGCGCACCCGGGGCTGGATGGACGGCACGATCTGGATGGCGGAGGCGCCGGTGCCGACCACCGCGACCCGCTTGCCGTCGAGGTCGAAGTCATGGTCCCAGCGCGCGGAGTGGAAGACCCGGCCGGGGAAGTCCGGCAGTCCCGGGATGTCCGGGACCTTCGGGTCGGACAGCGGGCCGGTGGCGGATATCAGCACGTCGGCGGTGCGCTCACCACTGGTCGTGCGCAGCTCCCAGTGCGCCGCCTCGGCGTTCCAACGGGCCCGCAGCACCTCGGAGTCGAACCTCAGGTGCGGGCGGAGCCCGAAGGTGTCGGCGACCCGCTCCAGGTAGGCGCGGATGTGCGGCTGCCCGGAGAAGGCGCGCGGCCAGGCCGAGTTGGGCGCGAAGGAGAACGAGTACAGGTGCGACGGTACGTCGCAGGCGCACCCCGGGTAGTCGTTGTCCCGCCAGGTGCCGCCGACCGCGTCGGCCCGCTCCAGGATGACGAAGTCGGTGACGCCCTCGCGGCGCAGCCGCACCCCCGCCCCCAACCCGCCGAAGCCGGATCCGATCACCGCCACCCGGGTGTGCTCGCGCTCGGCCATGCCGCTGCCTCCTGCCCGTACCGCTCACCGCATCGCGCCAGCAATCACTGGCACAGTTCGGAGGGTAGAGCAGTCGCGTTACCGGCGGTAGGGGTTGGCGCGCACCGGATCAGCCGCGACCGTGCCGCTGCCGGGGCAGCGCGTGCCGCGGCGGGTTGGTGAGGGTGATCTGGCGGACGAGCTGGTGGAACGAGACCAGGGCGGTGACCGGCGGCAGCCCGGCAACCGCCATGCCCAGCACGGTCCTTGGCGCGTGCGCCACGCACAGGTACACCGCGATGGCGGAGAACATGACCACCACCGCCCAGGAGTGCCCGGCGCGGCGCCGGTGCACGGCGGCCCGCAGAATCGACAGCGAACCGACCATCCACGGCCCGTAGACCAGCAGGGGCCACAGGGCGACGACGCCCTCCGGCGCGTCGGGGGAAGCGAGACGGCGCAGCGGATCGTAGGAGATGACTCCTCCCAGGACACTCAGCATGGCGACGATCGCGGCGGTGGCCGCGGCGATGACGAGGCTGAGCACCCTCAGCCAGGGGAACGGCTTGGGGCGCTTGTCCCGCAGTTGCTGGACGAGCCGGATCACCCGGCCCGGCCGGCGGCGGGCGCCGCGCTGCCGGGGGATGACCGGGGGCGCCGACTCGACGTAGTCGTCGTCCAGTTCGGCGTCGTCGTCCTCGGGCGCGGCGTCCTGGAGGAGTTGGGCCAGTCCGGCGTCGAAGTCCCATGTGCCGTCGAAGACTTCGGTACCGGACAGGTCCTGCCCGTCCAGCGTTCTGGGGTCGAAGTACGGTGCCTCGAAGGACGGTTCGACGGGCGCGGCGTAGGGCGCCTCGAAGGACGGCTCGTAACCGGTCTGGTAGGACGCCTGGTAGGACGGTTCGTCGTGCGGCATCCGGTACGTCGAGGCGGCACCGTACCCCTGCGGCACACCGTACGAGGCGCCGTACGGGCTGCCGTACGAGGTGTCATGGGCCGTCCCGTACGACACCTCGGCCGTGTCCCATCCCTCACCGGGAGCGGCCCGGTACCCCCTCACGGGCGCCCACCCGGCGCCACGCCGTAGCGGCGGACGAACTCGCCCTGCAGCCCGTCCAGCACCCCGAACAACTCCTCCAGCAGATCGGCGCTGTGCTCGTAGTCCACCGCCCCGGGCAGGCCCCATCCCCCGTAGCGAAGAGACGCCTCTACCCTCTCGTCGCGGCGACCGGCCGCTGTGCCCCGCAGGCATTCTGTCGTCACGCACCCACCAACGAGGCAGCGTATGCGGGGATTTGGACCACCTGGGTGAATTGTCCAACCCGTCGCATCCGCGCACCCCGATAACCAGACCGCACGCGAGGCGGCCGGGGTGCGCGTGCCGCGGCCGTAAGCTGGCCGACGTGGAGGAGTCAACCGGCGGTAAGCGGCGGGCCGGACGCGAGTACCGGATGCCGGAGCTGGCCGAGGAGGCCGGGATCAGCGTGCGGACGCTGCGCTTCTACCGTGAGCGCAAGCTGCTTCCGGCACCGCGCCGCGAGGGGCGGATCGCCTGGTACTCCGAGGCACACCTGACCCGGCTGCGCACCATCGCCGCGCTGCTGGAGCGCGGGCACACGCTGGGCGGCATCGCCGAACTGCTGGCCGCCTGGGAGAACGGCCGGGACGTGGGCGAACTGCTCGGCCTGGAGAACGCCATCGCCGCCCCCTGGTCGCAGGAGACCCCGGTGCGGCTGACGCGCGGCGAACTGGCCGGCTCCTTCGGCGCCGAGGTCACCGCGGACAACCTCGCCAGCGCGGTCGAGTTGGGCTACCTCGGCGTGGACGGCGAGCACATGGTGCACGTCAGCCGCCGCCTGCTGGACGCCTCGGCCGCACTGGTCCGCGAAGGCGTGCCGCTGTCGGCGGTGCTGGCGGCGGGCCGCGAGGTACGGGCGCGGGTCGACGCGCTGGCCGACCTTTTCACCGTGCTGATCCGCAGGCACGTCATCGACCCGGTCGCGGAGGGCTGCGAAGGGCTGCCACCCGGTGGTGCGACCCGGCTGGCCGAGGCGCTGGACCGGCTGCGGCCGCTGGCGAAGACCGTGGTGGACGCCGAGCTGTCGATGGCCATGGACCGCCGGGTGCGCGCCGAACTCGACGACTGGCTGCACCAGCGCAACCCCAACAGCCCCTGAGCGTCAGGCGGTTACCCGCTCCACGCGCCTCGGCTGCGCCGCCTGGATCCGCGGCGGCGCGGTGCCGCGCCACAGCTGCCGGCACGCCCATACGCTCGCCACCAGCAGCAGACCGTTCCTGACCAGCAGCACGGCGATGCCGGGCAGGTTGCTGCGCACCACGGGACCGAAGCCGATCGGGAACTCCAGCACGGTGAAGACGCAGGCCACCAGCACCAGGCCGATGGGCAGCCGCTGCGCCGTGCGCCGGTGGGCCAGGCACACCCCGCCGAGGCCGAGCAGCCAGATCAGGTACTGCGGGCTGATCACGCGGCTGGTGGTGATGAAGACCAGCACCGCGGTGAACGCCGCGTCGTACAGCACCGCCTGGTCGAACGCGCGGGCCTTCAGCCGCCACCACACCAGCCAGCCGAACGCCAGCACGGTCGAGGCCAGCACCAGCTTGCTCATGGTGTGCACATACGGGCCGAGGAACTCGAAGGAGCCGTAGTGCAGCCGGGACGTGCCGGACCACAGCCCCAGGTAGCGGGCGACGTGGAAGGGCAGCGCGCCCAACGACTCGATCTCGATGCCGCGTTGCCGCTGCTCGGTGAGGAACGCGAACGCGCCCCGGGTGAAAACCAGGAACACCAGCCCGAGCGCGGCCACCGTGGCCGCCGCGGCCCCCCACACCCTGCGAGTGGCCCGGCCGCGCGCCACCCCGGCCAGCACCAGCACCGGCCACACCTTGACCATCGCGCCGATCCCGGCCAGCACCCCGGCCACCCGTGGATACCGGGCGACGGCCAGCAGCGCGGCCACCGCGACCGCGGTCGCCATCACGTCGTAGCGGGCCAGCGCGATCGGCCCGAGCACCGCCACCCCGACGATCCACAGCCACGCCCCGTCCAGCCGACCGCCCGGGGCGCGGGCGGCCCGCAGCAGCAGGGCGAACACCACCGCGTCGGCGGCGCAGGCCAGCAGGTAGAAGGCGGACGCGTAGGACAGGAACGGCAGCAGGGCCGGGGCCAGGAAGGCGGCCGCCGCCACGGGCGGGTACTGCCAGGTCACGTCGCCGACCGGGAAGCTGCCGGTCAGCAGGTGCTCGTACCAGCCGTGGTAGATGACGGCCACGTCCGGCCGTACGTCGTCGCCGGGGTACCGCCAGACCCCGAGCAGCGCCAGCAGCAGCACCGCCCGGGTCGCCGCCCAGGCCAGTACCGCCCACAGCGCCCCGCGGCCGTCCGCGCCCGTCGTTCTACGCCACCACACAGCTCTCAGGCCTCTCCGCCGCCCGCCGCCGCGGGGAAGACTGCCGGTATCGACCCGCCTTGAGGTGACCATACGATGAACAGCGCACGACGTCGCGTCGATGACGCCGCACGCTGCTCCGACCGGTGCTCGGGACGGGAGCGGTCACAGCGCGGCACGGGTTCCGGTGCTGACCGGCTCGGTGGCGGTCGCGGCACGGCCGGCGTCGGCGGCGACCTGCTGCGCGGTCAGTGCGTAGCCGGTGTCCGCGTCCGAGGTGGAACGGGCGAAGACCACCCCGTAGACCTTGCCGCTGGTGGTGAGCAGCGGGCCACCCGAGTTGCCGTGCCGTACGTCGGAGCGGATCTGGTAGATGTCGCGGGTCGTGGTGTTGTCGCCGTAGATGTCCTGGCCCTTGGCGGTGATCCGGCTGGCCACCGTTGCCGCCCGCAGGTCGAGGCCGCCGTCCTCGGGGTATCCGGCCACCACCGCCGGGCCGCCGCGGTGCGCCTGCGCGGCGAAGGACAGCGCGGGCGCGGGCAGCCCGGGCACGTCCAGCACCGCCACGTCGGTGCTGGGGTCGAACAGCACGACCTTCGCGTCGTACCTGGGGCCCACCCCGCCGATCTGCACGGTCGGCTCCTGGACACCGGCGACCACATGGGCGTTGGTCATCACATGGTCACTGGCGTAGACGAACCCGCTGCCCTCCTGGCCGCGCTCCCCGCCGTCCACGTCGGCGACGCCCACCACCTTGACCACACTGTGCTTGGCCGCCGCGGTCGCCGCGGGGGTGACGGCGTCTCCGGAGGGCGCCGGGACACTGGTGGTCGGCTCGTTCTCGAACGGGTTGAACACCTGCGGGAAGCCCGCTCCGGACAGCGCGTCGGTGGCCCGGCTGAACCATGCCGGGGTCTGTGCGGGCATCGCCCGGTCCACCGCGCCGAGCACCGTCGAGTTGCGGATCTGCTGGCTGAGCGCCGGCATCGGCGCGGTGGCCAGCACACTCGCCATCAGCCACGCCACCGCCAGCAGCGCCAGGGCGCCGGCCGCCGCGCCGCCGACGCCGTCCACCCAGCGGACCGGCCCCCAGTCCAGGCCCTGCCGCACCCTCCAGGCCAGCCGACCGGCCAGGGCGTGCCCCAGCCCGGCCGGGACCAGCACCACCAGCAGCGCGACCACGGCCGCCGCCGCGGTGCCCGCGGTGACCGGCCGCAGGGCGAAGGGCAGCAGCCACACACCGACCACCGCACCACCGAGAAACCCGGCCAGCAGGATGCAGCTCGCGACGAGGCCCCGGCGGTAACCGGAGACGGCGTAGCCGACGGCTGCCAGCAGGAGCAGCAGGTCTAGCAGGTTCATACGGGGGAAAACGCGACGGAACGACCCGCGGTTCCCTTCGCGACCCTTCTCACAGGGTTCGCGTCTCACAGGGATCCGGGTCGATGTCGGATTTCCGCTAGCCCCGGCACGGGCGACCCGCGAGGCTGGAGCGGTGAGGCTCAAGCTGCCCTTCCGGGCCCCCCTCTGCCCGGACAACCTCTTCGGGCACCTGATCGCGACCGCCGTACCCGGTGTGGAGGAGTGGCGGGACGGCGCCTACCGCCGCACGCTCCGGCTGCCGCACGGCCCCGGTGTCGTGGCGCTGCGGCCGAGGGCGGACCACATCGCCGCCGAACTGCGCCTCACCGATTCGCGGGACGAGGTGGTGGCGGTCGGCATCTGCCGCCGTCTGCTGGACCTGGACGCCGACCCGGCCGCCGTGGACGGCCTGCTGCGCCAGGACCCGCTGCTCGCGCCGCACATCGACCGGCACCCCGGGCGCCGGGTGCCGCGCGCCGTGGACGGCGCGGAGTTCGCGGTGCGCGCGGTGCTCGGCCAGCAGGTGTCGACCGCCGCGGCCCGCACGCTGGCCGGGCGGCTGGTCGTCGCGCACGGTGAGCCGGTCGACGACCCGGCGGGCGGGCTGACGCATGTGTTCCCGTCCGCCGAGGCACTGGCCGCGCTGGACCCGGAGGCGCTGGCGATGCCCAGGTCCCGGCGCAGGACGCTGGTCGAGCTGGTGGCCGCGCTGGCCGACGGGAAGATCGCCCTCGACGCGGACGGCGACTGGGAGCGCACCCGCGAACAGCTGCGTTCGCTGGAGGGCTTCGGACCGTGGACGGTGGAGGTGATCGCGATGCGGGCGCTCGGCGATCCGGACGCCTTCCTCCCGACCGACCTCGGAGTGCGCCTGGCCGCACAGGAGTTGGGCCTGCCCACCACCCCTGCCGCCCTCACCCGCCACGCCGCCCGCTGGCGCCCCTACCGCGCCTACGCCGTCCAGTACCTGTGGGCCACCGGCGACCACCCGATCAACCGGATCCCGGTCGGCTGACGGCTGAAGCTCCAACCGCCGTACGCGGGCGGCGCTTCAGCCCCGACCCGCGCCCGTGGACCAGGCGGCCTCCAGCCGTCCGGGGCGGGCTTCACGGCGCCCCGCGAGCGCCCCGCGAGCACCCCGCGCCCCGGCCGCGCCTCCGCGGCGCACGCCGTCCCGCGAATGGCTCGTTCCATGCGGTGCCCTTGCCATCACTCATGGAAACCGCTTACTTCACACAGATCCTTGTATATGGAAACCGACCCGCCTGTTTGTGGCGCCCCGAACCGCCCTTCATGAACCTGACAGCCCATCCTCCCAGATGGCCTTCCGGGCGCCACAACTGCCCCACAACGGCTCATACAACCCCCCAACGCATCCGCTGACCTGCACCTATAACCCGCACCCCGCTGAGGGGGCGCATAGCTGACACACAGGCGCACCTCCGTCAGTGTTGCGGAATCAACCCGACAGTATTGTTTGTTTTTCCACGGGACAGTGGCAAGATGCCCACGGAAACCGCACACAGGCCGTTGCGGCGGAGCACCGTGCCGTTCGCTTGAGGAAGCACCCCGTGACGAGCCGTCAACGACGCGTAACCTCCCTCCACGACGAAAGGACGGGTACCGGCCGATGCAGGTCCGTGCTGCTCGAACTCGCCAGGCCCTCATCAACGCCGCCGCGAAGCTGATCGACGATCGCGGTATGAAAGGCACCGGTCTTCTCGACGTCAGCCGGGCGGCCGGGGTGAGCAAGGGGGCCTTGTACTTCCACTTCGCCTCGAAGGACGAACTGATCACCGCCGTCACCGACGAGGCCCGCAGCTCGGTGCGCGCGCTCGCCAACGAGCACCTCGACGGCCAGACCTCCACCCTCGCGGGCGCCGCCCGGTTCACCGACGCGATGTCACGGCGGATGCGCGAGGACCACGTACTGCGCGCCGGACTGCGACTTGAGTCGGAGGGCGCGGTGAGCAGGGTGACGGGAGGTGAGTCGCTGCGCGAGACCTGGCTGACCACACTGCGCGGCCGGCTCGCCAAGGACGCCGCCGAGGGCGCGCTGCGCCAGGGCGCCGACGCGACGCACACCGCCAACCTGTTGGCCGCCGTCACCGTGGGCCTGGAGTCACTGGGCCGCGAGGACGAGTCGTGGTGGGACCCGGAAGTCACCAGCGGCATCTGGCAGTTGCTGATGATGTTCGCCAGGCCGCAGCAGGAGAGGGTGGGCTGCGGGGGGACCGACCCGGTCGCACCCGCCGGGCAGCTCGGCGAGGTACGGGAGTTGACGCCCAGCGTGCCGGTGCCGTCGAGCCCGGCGGAGTTGCTTGGGGTGTCCGGCGCCGCACGCGCCAGTTGACCGCACCCGGTCCAACCGGCCGGGGCGCGGGGGGTGGTTGGTCAGACCTGGGGCAACGCCTCGGTCAGTGACGTCTCCAGCTCGTCGGCCACCGAGCGGCCACCGGAAGCACGGCCCGGTACGTCGCCGGTGGCGAACCCCCCGGCGCTCCGGGCCGGTTCGGCGCCCTGCGCCGGTCCGGTCATGATGACCCGCTGCGGGTCCACCACCAGGTGCGGAAGCAGCCCCGGAATCGCCAGCGCGGGCAGCAGGTACTTCCACAGCGCGGCCACCCTCAGCGGCAGGTCCCGCCGCTGCCCGTAGACCTGGGACAGCAGTTGGATGCCGGTGAACGCGCCGATGATGAGCTGCGACACCTCCTCCGGATCCACGCTGACCAGCAGTTCGCCGCGCTCCTGCGCCTGCCGCAGCAGATCGAGGATGACATCGGCGGCGCCCTGGTACGGCGCGACGTTGGGGTTCTTGTACGACGCCTGCTCCACGCTGAGCCGCACCCCGGCGCGCAGCACGACATCGGTGCGCAGCCGGTGCGCGAACGCCATCGCCAGGTCGATGGTGGCCTGCAGCTTCACCTCGTTCTCCGGCGGGACCAGTGCCTCGGACTGCGCGTCCACCACGGCGTCCGCGATGGCCTCCTTCGAGGGGAAGTGGAAGTAGAGCGCTCCCCTGGTCAGCCCGCTTCTGGCGAGGATCTCGGTGGTGCTGGCCCCCTCGTAGCCGTACTCGTCGAATACCTCGGCAGCCGCCTCCAGGATCGTGCGCCGGGTCTTCACCGCCCGCGCCTGCTGCGCCATTTCAACTCCTGAGCCCTTTGAAAACCAAACCGGCTTGTCTGTACCTTATCCGGAGCGTCTGTCGCCGATCCGTTAAGAGAGGCGCCGGATCCGCGGCTTCGCCATTTGTCCACTGCCCTCGCAGAGACAGGTATCCTCCATGCAGTCGTCGAGTGTCACCGCACCGCGTATCCCGCTTTCCCGCTCGGCTGTCACACTCGCCACTCCTCCGCAATCGACCGTGGCACGCGAAATACCCGCGCTCACCACCACCGTGCCGCGGCAGTACGTGCACCGGGCGGCCATAAGTGAAGTCTTCCTCACCGGCTGGGAAACCGGCGATCCCGACGGCTTCATTGTGCGGGGCCAGTGGCCGCGTGGCCATGCGCTGTTCGCGCCGCGCTTCGGACAGCAGGATCCGCTGCTGATCGCGGAAACGATTCGGCAGGGCGGCACGCTGCTGGCCCACACCGAGTACGACGTTCCGCTCGACCACCACTTCCTCATGTCGAGCCTGGAGTACACCTCCGTGCACGAGGCCCTCACCGCGGGGCCGGTGCCGAGCGAGGTCGAGCTGCACATCACCTGCCACGACATCGCCCGGCGCGGCAAGCAGGTCTCGATGCGGTACCGGGTGCACGTCTGGCTGGGCCAGATCCGGGTGGCCGTGGCCAGCGCCAGCTACAAGACGCTGTCGCCGTACGTCTACCGGCGCGTCCGCGGCGAGCGTCCGGTCAGCAACGACGCCGTGCTGCCGCCCGCCGTCGACCCGGCCCTGGTGGGCCGCCGGGACCCGCGAGACGTCGTACTCTCCGGTTCCGAGAGCCCGCACCGCTGGCTGCTGCGAGCGGACACCTCGCATCCGCTGTTCTTCGACCACCCGGTTGACCACGTTCCGGGAATGCTGCTTCTCGAAGCCGCCCGACAGGCCGCCCAGGCGGTAATGCACCCAGTACCGGTACAGGCCCTCGGAATGGCCAGTACTTTCAGCCACTACGCGGAACTCAACACCCCGTGCCGCATCGCGGCGGAAGTCGGACAGCGCGGCCAGGACGGAAACACCCCAGTTCGGGTCACCGGAGTTCAGAACGGCCAGAGCGTCTTCGACTGCACGGTCACCACCTGGCCACTGGGCTGAATTCAGCCAATCCTCGGCACAGGGGTTGACACCCGCAATACCCAGGAAAAAGGGAATTCCATCCCGCCAGCCCCGCGAGAATCACGGAACGCCCCGCCACGAGACAGGAAGATCAGGGAACCATGCCCGGCACCATCATGATCACCGGCGCCACCGGCTTCATCGGCAGTCATGTGGCCCGCCACGCCGCCCGGCTGCCGACCGACCGGGAACTGCGCCTGATGGTCCACCGCAAGGCGCTGGTCCCACCCGCCTCGCCGCATGTGGAGACCGTCCCCGGGGACCTGGCGGATCCGCGCTCGCTACGCGGTGTGTGCGCCGGCGTGGACGTGCTGGTGCACTGCGCCTCGCAGATCGGCGGGCCCGCGGAGAGCTGCCAGGCCGTCAACGCCCACGGCACCGAGGCACTGATCGCCGAGGCGCGACGCTCGGGCGTGCGCCGGATCGTCTACGTGAGCACGGCGGCGGTCTACGGGCGCGGCCCGTTCCGCGGCGAGCGGGCGGAGGACCTTCCGCTGGCCCCCGCCTCGGCCACGTCGCGCAGCCGGGCAGCGGCCGAGCAGGCGGTACTGGCGGCGGATGGCATCGTGCTGCGGCCGCACATGGTCTACGGCGCCGGGGACCGCTGGGTGGCCCCCGGGCTGCGCGGCCTGATGACGGCCCTGGGCAGCACGGTGGACGGCTGGCGGTGCCACCTGTCGCTGATCGACGTGGACGACCTGGCCCAGGCGGTGCTGGCCACCGCCCTCGCTCCGCGCGAGGACCTCACCGCGTCCGTCTACCACGCCAACCACCCGCGCCCGGTCCTGGTGGCGGACCTGCTGCGGGCCCTGGGCGAGGTCTACGGCCTGCCCTGGCCCACCGTCGACCGCGACTACGCGACGGCCCGGGCGCACCTGCGGGCGCAGGGCAGGACCAGTCACGACCTCGACATGGTCACCGTCGACCACTGGTTCGACAGCGACCCGCTGTGGACCGCGCTACGCCGCGCCCCCGGCCCCGGCTTCGCCAACCGCTTCCCGCCACACACCACTTGGTACCGCGACGCGTCCCAGGCCGCGTGACGCGGCGCACAGTCCCCGCCGCCAAGCCCTCAACTCGCCGCAGGCACATGGCGCTTGGCGGCGGCCGCAGGATGGGCGCGGGTGGCGAAGCCCCCGCACCGCGCGGCGGAGCCGAGCAGAAAAAACAACGAGGGCGACCGATCCGCGATTCTCGCGGACACAGGTCGCCCTGACTCGTTGTGTTGTGGACCTGAGGGGATTTGAACCCCTGACCCCCTCGATGCGAACGAGGTGCGCTACCGGACTGCGCCACAGGCCCTTGCAACGAGGAAAACTCTAGCATCCCCGCCGGGGTGCTTGTGCCCACCCCTGTTCGAGGGGGCGGGCCCGACCTCACTCGTTGGCGGCGCGCGGGCGGTCCTCGGCGATGCCGGGGGCGTACTGGTCGAACAGCGGGGTGCGGTCCCGGTCCCGCTCGCGGGGGCGGCGGGGGCGGGGCTGCTCGGGCTCGGCGGCGGTGGTGCCGGAGCGGGCGGAGCTCCAGGTGTCGGGTGCGCCGAGGTCGACGCTGCCGGTGCTACGGGGGGCGACCGGCGCGGTGACGTACGTCGGCAGCGGCACCGGGACCGGCTCCCAGCCGTCGTCCGCGGCGACCTGGTTGCGCTGCTGGTCGACCCACTCGGCGTGGTCGGTCTGCTCGACCAGGGCACGGCGGTCGGCGGTGCGCGGCGACGGCGGCTCCGGGGCGGCGGGAGCGGCGGGCTCCTGGACGGCCGCACCCGCCTGCTCAGGGCGGGGCCGCTCGCGCGGGCGGTCCCGCAGCCGCCGGGCCGCCTCGATCGCCCGGCGCTGGTCCATGGTGAACTCGAAGCGGCGCCGCTCGGCCCGGCGCAGATGGGCGATGTAGAAGGTGAGCAGCACTCCGGGCACGCCGGGCGCCCACAGGTACGCCAGACCGCCCACCGCGGCGCCGATCGTGCCCGCGGTGAAGGCCAGGAACAGCACGGTGGTGGTGCGACGGCGGCGGGCGAGCACCTTTGCCCGTGCCAGCCGCGCCCGTTGGGCGGTGCGCTGGGGCTGTCCGCCGCGCTCGACGGTGGGCTCGACCGGTTGCACCTCGGTGGCGGGCAGTGCCAGCGACCGTACGTCCACCTCGGGCTCGGGATCGGGCTCCGCCGCGGGGAGCTCGGGCCGCGGTTCGCCGCCCTCGCGCGCCTTGGCGTACCGGCGCTCCATGCCCGCGCGTCCGGACAGCAGCCGGATCGCGGTGCTGAAGCGTTCCGTCGGACGGGCCTCGTTGAGCTCGTCCTGCCTACGGAGCCACATCGGCACCAAGTAGGCAGCCCACGCCCCGACAATGGCTGCGTAGATGAGGCCGCTGCTGCTCACGCCCAACACGGTAGGGGCCCCAGCGACGGCCCAACAGCAATTCGGCGCGGTGTGTCGCACGATCTGGCTGATATGCCGAACTTTTTTTGTGATTGTTGGGCTGGTCTCGCGGCGAATACGGTCATTCAGGGGTCATTTTCGAACAGGTATTTTATTTGTGGGATGCGCCGGGCCGCGCCCGGTGCCAGCGGGCCAGCATGCCCTCGGGCACCTCGTCGACAGTGAGCGCGTAGACCAGGTGGTCCCGCCATGCCCCGTCGATGTGCAGATAGCGCGGGCGCAGCCCCTCCTCCCGGAAGCCGAGCTTCTCCACCACCCGGCGGCTCGGCCCGTTCTCCGGGCGGATGCACACCTCGACGCGGTGCAGGCCCATGGAGCGGAAGCAGTGGTCGACGGCGAGCGCGACCGCGGTCGGAATGACCCCGCGCCCGGCCACCGCCTCGTCCACCCAGTAGCCGATGTGCGCCGAGCACATCGACCCCCAGGTGATGCCCGCGATCGTCAACTGCCCCACCAGGCGCCCCTGGTACTCCACGACGAGCGGCAGCATCCGCCCGGCGTGCGCCTCGGCCCGCAGATGGCGCACCATCTGCCGGTACGTCGGACGGTGCGCGACATGGCCGGGCGGCGCGGGCGGCATGGTGGCCTCCCAGGGCCGCAGCCACTCGCGGTTGCGGCGGTTGACCTCCCGCCAGGCGCGCTGGTCGCGCATCCTTATCGGGCGGAGCGTCACATCGCCGTCCACCAGTTCGGTGACCCAGGGTCCGTTCAGCTCGGTCTCCGGTCGGTGCGGGGGTGGTCGCCGCCGTGGATCTGGTCGACGGCGTGGGCCAGGAGCGGTGCGAGGACGGCAAGGCCGTCCCGTACGCCGCCCGTCGAACCGGGCAGGTTCACCACCAGGGTGCCTCCCGCGACACCGGCGAGGCCACGCGAGAGCGCCGCGGTGGGCACCTTCTCGCGGCCCGCCGCGCGGATCGCCTCGGCGATGCCGGGAACCTCGAAGTCGATGACCCGGCGAGTGGCCTCGGGGGTGCGGTCGGTGGGCGAAAGGCCGGTGCCGCCGGTGGTCAGCACCACGTCGTAGGCGGCGGCGACCGCCGCCCGCAGCGCCTCCTCGACGGGGTCGCCGTCCGGCACCACCCGCGGCCCGTCCACCGCGAACCCCAGCTCCGTCAGGGCGGCCGCGATCAGCGGCCCGCCCCGGTCCTCGTAGACCCCGGCGGCGGCCCGGTTGGAGGCGGTCACCACGAGCGCCCGGCCCGCCCCGCTCACCGCGACCCCTCCGGGCGGGACCAGTCGCCGGACTTGCCGCCGGTCTTGGTCTCCACTCTGATGTCCGTGATGACCGCGGCCTTGTCCACCGCCTTGACCATGTCGACGACGGTGAGCGCGGCGACGCTGACCGCGGTCAGCGCCTCCATCTCCACGCCGGTGCGGTCGGTGGTCTTCACCGTGGCCGCGATCTCCACCGCGTCGTCCGTGACCGCCAGTTCCACCCGCACACCGGAGACGGCGAGCGGATGGCACAGCGGGATCAGCTCGGGCGTGCGCTTGGCGCCCATGATGCCGGCGATCCGTGCGGTGGCGAGGGCGTCGCCCTTGGGCACGCCCTCGCCGCGCAGCAGTTCCACGACCCGGCCGGAAACCAGTACCCGCCCGGTGGCACGGGCGGTGCGCGCGGTCACGTCCTTGCCGCTCACGTCGACCATGCGGGCCGCACCGGCCTCGTCGAGGTGCGTCAGATGACCTTGGTGGTCAGGTGGGCTGCTCATGGTTCTCCCGGTCCAGTGCTCCGCCGGTCAAGTCCGCTTGCCTGGTGCAGCAACGGTACCGGCAGCCGCCGACGGTCAACCGAGCAGGATCACGTCCACTTCCGCGCCCTCGTCGATCCCGGTGCTCCGCTCGGGCACCACGATCAGCGCGTTGGCGTGCGCGAGCGCCTTGACCAGGTGCGAACCGGCGCCGCCCACCGGGGTCACCGCGCCGTCCTCGTACCAGCCGCGCAGGAACTGCCGCTTGCCCTCGGGCGAACCGCTGATCCGCGCCGCGCAGCGCGCGGTGACCGTCTCCCGGCGCACCGGCTCCAGGCCCATCAGCGCGCGGATCACCGGCCGTACGAACAGCTCGAAGGAGACGTAGGAGCTGACCGGGTTCCCGGGCAGCGCCAGCAGCGGGGTGCGGTCGGCGCCGATCAGGCCGAAGCCTTGCGGCTTGCCCGGTTGCATGGCCAGCTTGCGGAACTCCAGTTCCGACAGCGCCTCCTTGACCACGTCGTACGCGCCGACGCTGACGCCGCCGCTGGTGACGATGAGGTCGGCGCGGATCAGCTGGTCCTCGATCGTCGCGCGCAGCGTCGCCGCGTCGTCGGCGACCGCGCCCACCCGGTAGGCGATGGCGCCCGCCTCACGGGCGGCGGCGGCCAGCGCGTAGCTGTTGGAGTCATGGATCTGCCCGGGCCCCAACTCCTCGCCGGGCGGCACCAGTTCGCTTCCGGTGGACAGCACGACGACCCGTGGCCGCGGCCGGACCAGCACCTGGCCGCGGCCGATGGCGGCCAGCAGCGCGATCTGCGGCGGCCCCAACCGGGTGCCCGCGGCGAGAGCCGGCTCGCCCACCGGAGCGTCACTGCCGCGGGCGCGGACATGGGCGCCGGGCTCGACCGGCCGGTGGACCCGGACCTCGCCGCTGGCGCCCGCCGGGTCGGCGCTGTGTGCCCGCATGGTGGTGGCCGGGCCGGCGCCGTGGCCCGCGTCGGTCCACTCGACGGGCACGACGGCCTGCGCTCCGGGCGGCAGCGGTGCGCCGGTCATGATCCGCGCGGCCTGCCCGGGGCCGACGGTGGGCAGCTGCGCTTCGCCCGCCGCCACGTCGCCGATGACCTTGAGGACCACCGCGGTGTCCTCGCCCGCGCCCGCGACGTCGGCGACGCGCACCGCGTAGCCGTCCATCGAGCTGTTGTCGAACGGCGGCAGCGCCACCGGGACCGTCACGTCCTCGACCAGTACGCACCCTTGCGCGTCGAGGAGTTGCAGCTCGATGGGCTCCAGCGGGGTCAGCCGCCGCAGGATGTCGTCAAGGTGGTCGTCCACCGACCACACGCGGTCCGCCCCACCCCCGTCCGCCGCATGGGCGGACCTCTCCGGACTGCTCACGTTTGCATTTCCTCCGAGACGTAATGGCGAAGCCAGGCCCGGAACTCCGGTCCCAGGTCATCACGTTCGCATGCCAGCCGCACGATCGCCCGCAGATAGTCACCGCGGTCACCGGTGTCATACCGCCGCCCGGAGAACAGCACACCGTGCACCGGGCCGCCCGGCGTCTCGTCCAGGGCGAGTTCGCGCAGCGCGTCGGTGAGCTGGATCTCGCCCGCACGCCCCGGCGGGGTCTGCTTGAGCACGTCGAAGACGCCGGCGTCGAGCACGTACCGGCCGATGACGGCGTACGAGGAGGGCGCCTCGGCGGTGGTCGGCTTCTCCACCAGGTCGGTGACCCGGACGACGTCGACCTCGTCCATGGGTTTGACCGCGGCGCAGCCGTAGAGGTGGATCTGTGCCGGGTCGACCTCCATGAGTGCCACCACACTGCCGCCGAATCGTTCCTGGACCTCGATCATGCGGGTCAGCAGTCGATCACGCGGGTCGATCAGGTCGTCGCCGAGCAGTACCGCGAACGGCTGCCGCGCCACATGCGGCTCGGCGCACAGCACGGCATGGCCGAGGCCTCTGGGGTCGCCCTGGCGGACGTAGTGCATGGTGGCCAGGTCGCTGGACTCCTGGACCTTGGCCAGCCGGGACTCGTCCCCCTTGCGGCTGAGGGCCTCTTCGAGCTCGTAGTTGCGGTCGAAATGGTCCTCCAGTGGCCGTTTGTTACGGCCGGTGACCATGAGTACGTCCGAGAGCCCGGCGGCCACGGCCTCCTCGACGACGTACTGGATCGCGGGCTTGTCCACGACCGGCAGCATCTCCTTGGGCGTCGCCTTGGTCGCCGGGAGGAACCGGGTGCCGAGCCCTGCGGCGGGGATGACAGCCTTGCTGATCCGAGGGCGTACCTGAGTCATGTTCCGCACGATAACCGTTGTGTGTGACATAGAAATGTGATCCGCGTGTGAATCGCGGACATGATCACCAGGGGATGTAATGGGCGATAGCGGTCAGGGGGCCGCCGACAAGATCACGCTGCGTGCCGATCTGCTGGCGGCCCGCCGCGCGATGACGCCGCCGCAGCGGTCGGCGGCGGCCCGCGCGCTGGCCGAACACGCCCTTGAACTGCCGCAGTTGGCGGCGGCGGGCACGGTAGCCGGCTATGTGTCGGTGGGCGGCGAGCCCGGCACCCGCGAGTTGCTCGACGTGCTGCGCGGGCGCGGGGTGCGGGTGCTGCTGCCGGTGCTGCGGCCCGACAACGATCTCGACTGGGCCGTATACGGCGGGCCGGACTCGCTGGCCCAGGCCGGGCGCGGTCTGCTGGAGCCGGACGGCCCCCGGCTGGGGTGCGACGCGGTGCTGGGCGCGGACACCGTGCTGCTGCCGGGGCTGGCGGTGGACGCGCACGGTGTGCGGCTGGGCCGCGGCGGCGGCTCCTACGACCGGGTACTGGCCCGGCTGGCCCGCGCCGGTGCGCACCCGGCGCTGGTGGTGCTGCTCTACGCGCACGAGGTGGTCGCCCGGGTCCCGAGGGAACCGCACGACCACCCCGTACACGCGGTGATCACACCGGACGGCGTCCGGCGCTTCGCCTGAGGAGCGCCCCGGGCCCGCCCTACGGCGTCAGCGTCAGCTTGTCCTTGGTGCCCTTGTCGACCGTCGCACTGGTGTAGGACCAGGGCAGTAGCTGGCCGTTGACCCACATGTTCGTCTGGTCCGTGTAGTGGGCGCTGTAGGCGTGGCCCGAGGCGCCGGTGAGGTTTATCCAGCGGGACTTGTCGAAGTCGTCGAGGTTGACGATCATCCGCATCGACGGCACCCAGACCACGTCGTAGCCGCCCGCCGCGTTCCAGCCGCTCGCGTCGACCGCCGCCTCGCCGCCGCTGAGCTGCCACGGGCCGCGGTTGAGCAGCCACTTGAGCAGGGCGGGGTTGTCACCGCTGCCCAGCGTCTGGCTGCGCAGCTCCATCTTGTGCAGCCGTCCCCAGCTCCAGGTGTCGATGTCCTTGCCGAGCTTGGAGGTCAGCTCGAAGCGGGCGTCCTTCATCGCCTGGGCGAGCAGCTGGTCACGGGTGGTGGCCGGCTTGTTGCTCGTGGTGGAGGTGTTCCACCAGGGGTTGTTGGCGTTCGGCAGGATCTCGCGGACCACTTCGAACCACCGGTCGCCGCCGTCCGGCTGCGCCTGCGACGGATCGCGCTCACCGCACTCGTTGACCAGGTGCTGGCCGCCGCCCAGGTTGTTGGCCTGGCCGGAGTCGCTGGTCGGGGTCACCCACAGGCACTGCCCCTTGGGCCGCAGCTCCTTGGGCATCTTGTTGCCGAAGGCGAGCTTGAGGGTGTTGCGCCACACCGCGTTGAAGTACGCGGCGGCGGCCGAGTCCGAGCTCTGGCTGAAGTCCCAGCCCTCCAGCAGCTGCTGCGCCTGGCGGACGTAGGGGTCGGTGACGTTGATCTTCAGCAGGTACGGCACCAGCAGCTTGGCGATCTCGCTGCTGTTGTCCATCTGCATGGACTGCATGTCGTCCATGGAGATCTTTCCGCCGCCCGCCAGTTTGGACTGGATCAGGTCGTTGATGCGCTGGCTACGAGTGCCGTAGCCCCAGTCGTCGGTGATCTCGTACGGGTAGTCCTTGCCCGCGACGGCCTGGTTGGCGGTGACGATGTAGCCGCTCTTGGGGTCCTCCTCGTAGGGCAGCGCGGTGCGCGGCACCCAGCCGGTCCACTGGGCGCGCGGGTCCCATCCGGGAGCCGGCCAGCGGCCGTCGAAGCCCTTGGCGCGGACCGGGATCTGGCCGGTCGCCTGGTATCCGATGTGGCCCTTGGTGTCGGCGTAGACCAGGTTCTGCGCGGGCGCCGAGAAGTCCGCGGCGGCGGCCCTGAACTGGTCGAAGTTGGCGGCCTTGTCCACCTCGAAGACCGCGTCCATGGTCTTGCCCGGGGTGAGCGCGGACCAGCGCAGCGCCACCGCGTAGCCGCCCCGCCGGTCCGGCGCCGGGTCGCTGACCGGTGCCTCCTGGCCGACGGTGCTCAGCTCGTCGCTGACATCGGAGATGACCGGCATCCCGTTGTTGGCTACCCGCACGGTGATGGTGCGGCTGCTGCCGCCCGCGACCTTGATGGTCTCCTGGCGGGTGGTGAACGGCACCTGCTTGCCGTCGTAGAGGTAGCTGTCCCCGGTGACCTTCTCCAGGTACAGGTCGGTGGTGTCGGCGCCCATGTTGGTCAGGCCCCAGGCGATGTTCTGGTTGTGCCCGATCACCACACCGGGCATTCCGGCGAACGTGTACCCGGTGACGTCGTAAGGGCAGGAGGCGCTCACCGTGCGGCAGTGCAGGCCCATCTGGTACCAGACGGACGGCAGTTGGGGCGCCAGGTGCGGGTCGTTGGCCAGCAGCGGCTTGCCGGTGGTGGTGTACTTGCCGGACACCACCCAGGCGTTGGAGCCGATGCCGTTGCCGGTCGGCCCGAGCAGCGCGGGCACGTTGTCCACCGTGTGTGCCAGCGCGGCGAGTTGGCCGCCGGCGTTGTTGGTGCCGGGCGCCGACGCGGTACTGGTGGTGCCCTGCGGTACGAAGTCCTTGCCGCCGTTCGCGACCGTGCCTGCGTCCACGACGGGCTGGTTGCGGTCGTACGGGTACTGCGGGTAGAGCTGCTCGATCTGCGCGGCGGTGAGGCGGCTGGTCATCAGGGCGCGGTCGATCTCGTCCTGCATGTTGCCGCGCAGGTCCCAGGCCATCGCCTTGAGCCAGGAGACCGAGTCCACCGGGGTCCACGCCTCCGGCTTGTAGCCGTTGCCGATGTCCAGCGCGGTGTACTCCACCGACAGCGCGGCGCCGTGGCGGCTGGACAGGTAGGCGTTGACACCGTCGGTGTAGGCCTGCACGTTCGCCTTGGTCTCGGGCGACAGCTGGGTGTCCCACTCCTGCTGGGCGGCCTGCCGCATGCCCAGGGTGCGGATGAAAGCGTCGTTGTCCACCTCGCTGGAGCCGAACATCTCGGAGAGGCGGCCCGCGGTGAAGTGGCGGCGCACGTCCATCTCGTAGAAGCGGTCCTGCGCCTGTACGTAGCCCTGCGCGCGGAACAGGTCCGCGGTGGAGTCCGCGTAGATCTGCGGGATGCCCTGCGCGTCCCGGTCCACCTGGACCGGTCCTGACAGCCCCTTGAGCTGGAGCGTGCCGGTGGTCTGCGGGTAGGAGGCGCGGATCGTACTGACCGTCCAGTACGAGCCGTAGCCGATGCCCGACACCAGGAGCAGTACGACCACGATCACGAGCAATCGTGCGCGGCGGCCCTTCTTCTTCGCGGGAGGGCCGGACGTGTTGGCGGGCATCGCTGTCCTTCGCGGGGCAGGGTGGACCGAAGTGCTGGCAGCAACCATATGGGGAGCGGGCGCCCGCCAGGCAGGGGACCCCGGAATCCCAAGTGCAGGTAAAATGTTAGAGAGGGAAACGAACTCCCGTTCCGGCAACCCCAGTACGGCCCCCCTTAACGGAAGGACCGCGCCCTGTCTGTCGAGCACCTCAACGAAGTCCTGCTGGTCTCCGCCCTCGTCCTGCTCGTCGCGGTGGCGGCGGTAAGGGTGTCGTCCCGCAGCGGGCTGCCGAGCCTTCTGCTCTACCTGGGCATCGGCGTGGCCATCGGCCAGGACGGCATCGGAGTCCAGTTCAACGACGCGGCCCTGACCCAGGTGTTGGGGTACGCGGCGCTCGTGGTGATCCTCGCCGAGGGCGGCCTTGGCACCAAGTGGCACGAGATCAAACCCGCGGTGCCCGCGGCGGCCGTGCTGTCCACGGCCGGCGTCGCGGTGAGCGTGGCCGTCACGGCCGCCGCCGCGCACTTCCTGGTGGGCCTCGACTGGCGGCAGGCGCTGATCATCGGCGCGGTGGTGTCCTCGACCGACGCGGCGGCGGTCTTCTCCGTGCTGCGCAAGGTGCCGCTGCCGCCCCGGCTGAACGGCATCCTGGAGGCCGAGTCCGGCTTCAACGACGCGCCCGTCGTCATCCTCGTGGTCGCCTTCTCCACCGCGGGACCGATCGAGCACTGGTACGTGCTGCTCGGCAAGATCGTGCTGGAGCTGGCGATCGGCGCCGCCGTCGGCATCGCCGTGGGCAAGCTCGGCGCCCTCGCGCTCAAGCACGTCGCGCTGCCCGCCTCCGGCCTGTACCCGATAGCCGTGATGGCGCTCGCGGTGCTGGCCTACGCGGGCGGCTCCCTGGCGCACGGCAGCGGCTTCCTCGCGGTCTATCTGGCCGCCCTGGTGCTGGGCAACGCGCCGCTGCCGCACCGGCCGGCGACCCGCGGCTTCGCCGAGGGCGTCGCATGGCTGGCGCAGATAGGCATGTTCGTACTGCTCGGCCTGCTGGTCACACCGCGCGACCTGGGCCCCGACCTGCTGCCCGCGGTGATCATCGGGGCGGTGCTGACGCTGGTGGCCAGGCCGCTGTCGGTGATCGCCACGCTGACCCCGTTCCGCGCTCCCTGGCGGGAGCAGGCACTGCTGTCCTGGGCGGGGCTGCGCGGCGCCGTGCCCATCGTGCTGGCGACCATCCCCATGGTGCACCAAGTCGCCGACAGCCACCGGGTGTTCAACATCGTCTTCGTGCTGGTGATCGTCTTCACCCTGGTGCAGGGCCCCACCCTGCCGTGGGTCGCCAGGCGTCTGCGACTCGGCACCCCGGAGGCCGCCGCGGACCTGGGCATAGAGTCCGCGCCCCTGGAGCGGTTGCGCGGCCACCTGCTGTCGGTCTCCATACCCGAGCGGTCCCGGATGCACGGCGTGGAGGTCTCGGAGCTGCGGATGCCGCCCGGCGCCGCGGTCACCCTGGTGGTACGGGACGGCAAGAGCTTCGTGCCAGGCCCGGCGACCGTACTGCGGCGCGGCGACGAGCTGCTGGTGGTGGCCATCGACCAGGTACGGGACGCGGCCGAGCGGCGGCTGCGCGCGGTGGGCCGCGGCGGCAAGCTGGCGGGCTGGCTGGAGGGCCACGCCCCGGCCGCGCACCGGCCGCACAGGGGGACGCGTCCGGTGTCGCACCGCCCACACGACCGGGTGGAGCGCGGATCCGACTCATACCGCTAACATGGTGATGTTGTAAATCCCCAACTCTGCCTGATGCAGAGCTGGCGCGACCGCACGGCGGCCGCGGTCCCTCTGCCACCCGAACGGTGCGGACCGACGGTATCTACCGGCGCCCTGCGCGAGAGGACAGCTCTCGGCGCATCGCGTGGCAATCCCATCGGTGCGCTACCAGGCGGCAGAAAGGCCCTGGCCGTGGCAACCACGGTCCGCGAACACGACCGCGTGGACACCGGTCCCGAGACCGGCACCGGTACCTCAGAACAGACAACGAGCCAGTCGGCGCGCCCCGGCTACAAGCAGCTGCTGCGCACTGCGGACGCATGGACGTTCCTGCTCCCCGGCTTCGCCGCCCGCCAGCCCTTCGCGATGCTGACCATCGGCATCGTGCTGCTGGTGCAGCACACCACCGGCTCCTACGGCAGCGCCGGCGTGGTCTCCGCCGCCACCGGCGTCTCCATGGCGCTGTTCGCCCCGCAGAGCGGCAAGCTGGCCGACCGCTTCGGCCAGGGCGCCGTACTGCTGCCCGGAGTCCTGGTGCACACCGCCGCCATCGCCGCGCTCATCAGCCTGGCGCTGGCGCACGCCCCGCTGTGGGCGCTGCTGGCCGCGGCGGTGCCCGCGGGCGCCTCGGTGCCGCAGGTCGGGCCGATGGTGCGGTCCCGGTGGGCGGTGAAGCTGAACGGCTCGCCGCTGATGTCGACGGCCGCCGCCTTCGAGTCGGTGACCGACGAGTTCACCTTCGTGGTCGGCCCGGTGCTGGCCACCGCGCTGTGCACGTCGGTGCACCCGGCGGCCGGGCTGGTCGCCGAGGCGGCGCTGACGCTGGTCGGCGGTCTGCTGTTCGCCGCGCAGCGGCGCACCGCACCGGTGCCGAGCCGCTTGGCAGGCGGCGGCACGCGGCACGCCTCCGCGCTCACCGTGCCGGGCGTGCGGGTGCTGGCGATCGTGTTCCTCGGCATCGGCTCGGTCTTCGGCGGCATGCAGGTCTCCCTGACCGCCTTCACCCAGGCGATCGGCGAGCCCGGCATCAACGGCCTGCTGTACGGCACGTTCGCCGCCGGCAACATGTGCGCGGGAGTCGTGTGCGGCGCCATCGCCTGGAAGGTCACCCCGCAGCGCCGGCTGCTGGTCGCCTACCCGCTGCTGACGCTGGCCTGCTCGACGCTGTGGGCGGTGCACGCGGTGCCACTGCTGGGCGCGCTGGGGCTGCTGGTCGGGCTGTGCATCGCGCCCTCGCTGATCACCGGCTACACCCTGGTGGAGTCGCTGGTCCCGGCGGCGGCCAGGACCGAGGCGTTCACCTGGCTGACCGGCGCGGTGGCGCTGGGCCAGGCCGCGGCTGCCACGGTCTCCGGTCAGCTGGCCGACCGGTTCGGGGCCAGCGCGGGCTTCCTGGTCCCGCTGGGCGGTACGGCCCTGGCGCTGGCCACCCTGCTGACGTTGCGGCGACGCCTGTCCACCACCCGTCAGGACGGGTGACCGGCCGCCGCAAGGGGGACGCCGTGCCGGGTGTGACACGGCTCGCGGTGGACTGATGCGCCGGAATACTGCACTATGGAGCGTCGTTAGCACTCATTGAGTGAGAGTGCCAGGAGGAGCAAGTGCCGACCTACCAGTACCAGTGCACCGAGTGCGGCGAGCCCCTAGAGGCGGTGCAGAAGTTCAGCGACCCGGCGCTCACCGAGTGCCCGAGCTGCCAAGGCAGGCTGCGCAAGGTGTTCTCCGCGGTCGGTGTCGTCTTCAAGGGCTCCGGCTTCTACCGGACGGACAGCCGCGGCTCGTCGTCCAGCAGCAGCCCGGCGAAGTCGTCCTCGACCAGCTCGGAGTCCAAGTCGTCCGGCGGCTCGGAGTCGAAGCCGTCCAGCACGGCGGCAGCCAGCACTCCGGCCGCCTGACCGGGCGGGCCGCACACCTTACGTCTTGCGTACGGACCCCACCGAAGCGTTTCGGTGGGGTCCCGGCCATGTCCGGCACGGCTAGGGTGACGGCATGACGCAGACCAGCAGCGGCCCGGCGGAGATAGGTGTCATCGGAGGGTCCGGTTTCTACGCCTTCCTCGACGATGTGACGGAAATCACAGTCGACACCCCCTATGGCGCGCCGAGCGACTCCCTGTTCCTCGGAGAGGTGGCCGGACGCAAGGTCGCCTTCCTCCCCCGGCACGGACGCAAGCACCATCTGCCGCCGCACCGGATCAACTACCGCGCCAATCTGTGGGCGCTGCGCTCGCTCGGTGTCACCCAGGTCCTCGGCCCCTGCGCGGTGGGCGGCCTGCGGGACGAGTTCGGCCCCGGCACCCTGCTCGTCCCCGACCAGTTGGTGGACCGTACGAAGTCGCGCGTCCAGACGTACTACGACGGCGAGGCGCTGCCCGACGGCCGGGTGCCCAACGTGGTGCACGTGGCGTTCGCCGACCCGTACTGCCCGCAGGGGCGGCGCACGGCGGTGCGCACCGCGCGGGCCGGCGGCTGGGACGCGGTGGACGGCGGCACGCTGGTGGTGATCGAGGGGCCGCGGTTCTCCACCCGCGCCGAGTCACTGTGGCACGCGGCACAGGGCTGGGCGGTGGTCGGGATGACCGGACATCCGGAGGCGGTCCTGGCGCGTGAACTGGGCCTGTGCTACACGTCGTTGACACTGGTGACAGACCTGGACGCGGGCGCGGAGCACGGTGAGGGCGTCTCCCAGGAGGAGGTCTTCAAGTTCTTCGCGGCCAATGTCGCCCGGCTGCGGGACGTACTGTTCGACGTGGTCGGTGAGTTGCCGCGGGCCGACGAGCGCGACTGCCTGTGCGCCCACGCGTTGGACGGTCTGGACACCGGTCTCGAACAGGCCTAGTCCGCCCGCGAGTTGAGCGGGCGATTGAGGAACGGTGTGGTGAGCGAGCAGGCGAGCGGTCAGCAGCAGGAGCCCGAGCCCGGTCTGTGGGGCGGCTTCAAGGAATTCCTGATACGCGGCAACGTGGTCGACCTGGCCGTCGCCGTCGTCATCGGGGCCGCGTTCACCGGGGTGGTCAACTCCGTGGTGAACGGCGTGATCAACCCGGTGGTCGGCGCGTTCGGTACCAAGGACCTGGCCAGTTACAAGTCGTGCCTGAAGGGGCCGTGCGGATACGACTCCGCCGGGCACGTCACGCACGGCGTGGCCGTCCTGTGGGGCTCGGTGCTGGGCGCGGTGCTCAACTTCCTGATCACAGGAGCGGTCGTGTACTTCCTGATGGTGGTGCCGATGAGCCGCTACCTGGCCCGGCGGGCGGCCAGGCGCGCCCAGCAGGAGGAGGAGCACGCCGAGGCCGAGGCGACCGAGGTGCAGTTGCTCCGGGAGATCCGCGACGCGCTGGTGGCGCGCTCCTCGTAACGGATCACAGGTGGTGCGGGGGCTTCTCGTCCAGGAACCGGGCGAGGTCCCCCGCACCGCCGCTCGGCCGCTCGCCCCAGCCGTCGTCCGAGTCGTCCCTCGACGGACGGTCCAACGGGTCGTCGAAGACCAGCCGGGGTGCCGTCTCGGGGCGCTCGGGGACGCTGTCGGTGCTCATGGGTTCAAGGGTACGGTCGTCCCGGCTCACGCCGCTTCGTGGTCGAAGCCGCGGTCCCGGGCCATCCGCTTCAGCTCGACAAGGGCGTGCTTCTCGATCTGCCGGATGCGCTCACGGGTCAGCCCGTGCTGCTTGCCGACCTCGGTGAGGGTGCGCTCCTTGCCGTCGTCCATGCCGTAGCGGGCGCGGATGATCGAGGCGGTACGGCCGTCGAGACGGCCGATCAGGTCCTCAAGCTCCTCGCGTCGCAGCATGACCAGGACCGAGTCCTCCGGCGAGGTGGCCGAGGTGTCCTCCACCAGGTCGCCGAACTGGGTCTCGCCCTCGTCGTCCACGGACATGTTCAGGCTGACCGGGTCGCGGGCCCAGTCGAGCACATCGGCTATCCGCTCGGGCGACGCGCCCAGCTCCGCCGCGATCTCGGCGGGCTCCGGGTCGCGCCCGTGCTCACGGTTGAACTCCCGCTGCACCCTGCGTATCCGGCCCAGCTCCTCCACCAGGTGGACGGGCAGCCGGATGGTGCGCGACTGGTCGGCGATCGAGCGGGTGATGGCCTGCCGGATCCACCAGGTCGCGTACGTCGAGAACTTGAAACCCTTGGCGTAGTCGAACTTCTCAACCGCCCGGACCAGACCCGCGTTGCCCTCCTGGATGAGGTCGAGCAGCGGCAGTCCGCTGCGCGGATAGCGGCGGGCGACCGCGACGACAAGACGCAGGTTGGAGCGGATGAAGACGTCCTTGGCGCGCGCTCCTTCGTCCACGAGCGCGCGCAGTTCCTCCTCGCTCGCCCCCGCGGCTGTCTCTCCCTCGTCGAGCAGGTGCTCGGCGAAGACCCCGGCCTCGATGACCCTGGACAGTTCGACCTCCTGCGCCGCGTCGAGGAGCGGGGTCCGCGCGATCTCGTCGAGGTACATGCCGACCAGGTCGCGGTCAGCCGCCTCGCCGCCGGTGGCGCGAACACTGCTGGGCCCATCGGTGCGACGGGCGACGGCACGGGTTGCCATGCGTGCTCCCTTTGCGTGGTTCGGTCGCGTAATCAGTGATCTCGTATTCGTTTGCTCTTGGGTCGGTCGGACACCTTCTCGCGTGCCCACTCAGTCCGAAACAACGACTGGAATCAGGACAGAATTCCCACGCGGCCCGCTGATTTTCGTGATCTTGCAGTATCCTGCTGGATTTCCCTTGGGCAGACGGAGGAGCGCGCCGTGACGAACCATACGGAAGCGCAGATCAGGCCGGGTACGCGAGCCGATCTGGAACAGCTCACCGCCATCTACAACCATTACGTCATTCAGACGCACTCCACCTTCGACACGGTTGCGTCCACTGCGGAGCAGCGGCAGCCGTGGCTCGCCGCCCACCCCGGGCACGGGCCGCACCGCCTCTTCGTCGCCGAGGCGGACGGGCGGGTGCTCGGGTACGCCACGAGCAGCCAGTTCCGTGCCAGGCCCGCGTACCGCACCTCGGTGGAGACGGCGGTCTACTGCGCGCCGGACGCGGGTGGCCGCGGCATCGGCACACTGCTGTACACGGCGCTTTTCGAGGCGCTGGCCGACCAGGATCTGCACCGCGCCTACGCCGGCATCGCGCTGCCGAACGAGGCTTCGGTCCGGCTGCACACCCGGTTCGGCTTCCGCCAGTGCGGGCTGTACACGGAGTCCGGCCACAAGTTCGGCCGCTACTGGGACGTGGCGCGGTTCGAGAGGCCTCTCTAGAGATCTTTAAGGGTGCGGGTTGAGAGCCGAGGGTTTCACGAGGATCGAAATCCTCCGCGCGTGACACTGTGGCGCAGGTCACGCCGGGCGCAGAACCTGCGCGCCGCATCGGGCGTCTGGCTGGTGTGAGAGCACGCAGGAGAGCACTGGACGAGCTGGACGAGGAACGCCTCGTCCGGCTGGTGGCCAGAGGTGACCGCGGGGCGTTCGACGAGTTGTACCGGCGCACGTCGCCGTGGCTGGCGGTGCGGCTGCGCCGCCGCTGCGCGGACGAGCAGATCGTCGCCGAGGTCATGCAGGAGACGTACCTGGCGGTGTGGCGCGCGGCCGGCGCGTTCGCCGGGAGCGCGGTCGGCGGGACGGCCGTCGGGTGGCTGTGGACGATCGCGGCGCGCCGCCTGGTCGACGCGTTCCGGCGCCGTGCCCACCATGCCGAGCCGCCGGTCGCCGCCGCCGAGCGGGTGGTGGTGCCCGCGGCGGAGGACGAGGCACTGGCCGCGACCGTCGGCGGGGACGTCGGCGACGCCCTGCGGCGACTGGCGCCGGAACTTCGAGAGGTACTGCAGGCCACGGTGCTGGACGGGTTCTCCGTGCGGGAGACCGCCATCCTGCTCAGACTGCCCGAAGGCACGGTCAAGACCCGCGCCCGCCGGGCCCGGATCGCGATGCGGGAGGCACTGACGTGAGCGGGGAACACGCGTCGAGGCGGTTGATCGATGAGTACGCACGTGGTGACGCGACGATGGCCGCGGACACGGTATGGGCGTTGGAGGCCCATCTGGAGACGTGCGCGCCGTGCCGGAGTCGCCTGGCGGCCTGTGTGGCCACCGAGGCGCCCGACATCACCGCGCTCCTCGACATCGTCCGGGCCGGTCTGGAACCGCAGCTGGACGCGGCCGTCAGGACACCCTCGCGGCGACGCCGCCCGAGGTGGGTCCCGGCCTGGCTGACGCCGGTCATGGCCCCGTGGTTGGCCATGACCGTTGTCGTCACCCTGATGGCGCTCCTGCTGGACGCGGTCGCGCGGCCGACGTTCTTCGGCGACACCTCTCCCGTGCTGGCGATCGCGCCCGTACTGCCGCTGTGCGGTGTCGCCGCCTCGTGGTCGCGCGCCCTGGACCCGGCGCACGAACTGACGGCCTCGACGGCCCGAGCCGGTCTGCCCCTGCTCCTCCGACGCACCACGGCGGTGCTCGTGGTGGTCCTGCCCGGGCTCCTGGTGGGGGGATGGCTGACCGGAACGATGACGGCCGCGCAGTGGCTGCTGCCCTCCCTGGCCTTCACCTCCACCGCCCTGGCGCTGGGCAGCGTGGTCGGCGTGGCCCGCGCCGCCACCGGGCTGGCGGTCGCGTGGGGTGTCGTCGTGGCACCCGCGTGGGTCACCGGCCACGTCCCCCTCGTCCTGCGGCTTGTCCTGCAGCCGGACCAACTGCCCGTGTGGGGCCTGCTTCTCGCGCTCGGCATCGGCGCCGTGATCGCCCGCAGAAACGCCTACTCAACGCTGTGAAACCATCGTCGACCCTCGAAGGGGACCACCGCATGACGCCCACCTCGAGCGCGGCCGACACCGCGCCGAAAACCTACGCCTGGGAGATCCGGGCCAGCGGCCTGAAAGTCCGCGCCGGACGCAAGAAGATGGCCGTCGACGGGCTCGACCTCTCCCTGGGCATCGGCGCTCACGGCCTCCTGGGGCCCAACGGAGCGGGAAAGACCACCCTCATCCGGGCGCTGGCCACCGTGCTGCGCCCCACCGAGGGCGAACTGGAGATGCTCGGCACCTGCGTGGGCGGGATGGTCGACCACCGGGCCCTGCGTCGCCGGATCGGCTACCTGCCGCAGGATTTCGGCTACTACAAGCGCTTCACGGTGCGTGAGTTCGTCGAGTACATGGCCTGGTTGAAGGAGGTCCCGAAGGCGGACGTCCCCGGGGCCGTCCAGCGGGCCGTGGAACGGGTGGGCCTGGCGGACCGCGCCGACCACCGGATGAAGACCCTGTCCGGCGGCATGGTGCGGCGGGCCGGCATCGCCCAGGCGATCGTCAACGATCCCGCGGTGCTGCTGCTGGACGAGCCGACGGTCGGCCTGGACCCGGCGCAGCGGCTGCGCTTTCGCGAGCTGCTGCAGGAACTGGGCCGCGACACCTGTGTGGTCGTCTCCACCCATCTGGTCGAGGACGTCGCGGCCGCCTGCTCCGACGTGGTGCTCTTCGCCGAGGGCCGCCTCGTCTTCCAGGGCACGCCGGACGACCTGGCGGCGGCGGGCGGCCCCGAGTATCCGGGCGACAGCCCCCTGGAGCGCGGCTACTCGGCGCTGCTCCAGGGCTCCGGGCAGCCGGGAGGCAACTGGTGAACGGGCGTGTCCTGCGCATCGAGCTGAAGCGCTCCGTCGCCCCGTGGCCCGGCGTCGTCGTCCTGGCGGGCAGCCTGGCGGTTCTCCTACTGATCGACGGGATCTGGTGGCAGGGTGACGCGGGATGGACGGCCCAGTGGACCTCCATGGCCCTGTGGACCCGCTACCTGTTGGGCTTCTGGTGGCCGCTCGTGGTGGGCTTGGGGGCGGTGTACGGGCTGCGCGACTCCCGCTCGCGGACGGCCGAACTGCTGACGACCACGCCGCTGCCGGCCTGGCGCCGTGCGGCGCTGCCGGCCGGTGCGATGGCGCTCGTGCTGGCGTCGGGCTTCGGCCTCCTGGTCCTGGTGGGCGGAGTCCAGGTGGCCCTCGGCGCCACCGCCTACACGAGTCTCGGTTGGCTGCCGATCTCGCTGGTGGCGGCGCTGTCCCTCGTCGCGGGGGCCGTGTTCGGCATGGGCCTCGCGCGGGCCGTGCCCTCCGTGCTCACCCCGCCGGCCCTGATGGTGTTCCTCTTGCTGACGGCCCTGTTCCTGCGGCAGAGCAATGAGGGGGCACTGCCGTCGAGCAGCGCGCCGAACCGGCTCGCTCTGCTGTTCCCGGTGACCGCGGAGCCGCGGGAGATGCTGCTGACCCTGTCCGGCTCCGTGCACCTCGGCCAGACGCTCTGGCTGCTCGGCATGCTCGCCACCGGTTTCGCACTGCTGTCGGCCGCGACCCGCCGGGCCCGGCTGCTCGCGGTGGCCCCCGTCCTGGTCGGCGCGGCCCTGGCCCTGCTGATCCTCCCGGCCGCTGCGCGCGGCACCTACGTCGTCGACAAGGCCGCCGCCACCCTGGTCTGCGACGGACCGGTGTGCGTGACGCAGGCCAACCGTTCACGCCTGCCCGAGCTCGCGCCGCGCGGCAAGGACGCGCTGCGCGTGCTGCACGACGCCCTGGGCGACAAGGCGCCGGACTCGGTGCGGGAGGACACCGAGCTGCGCGCGCTCGGCGACAACCGCGACCTCTCCGGCGACGCGGTGCTGGTCGACTTCGACGACCCGCTGATCGCCCATGCGACGGGGGCGGAACTGACCCGCCTCCTGGTCGCCCAGGGCCTGGCACCGAACTGCGCACCGCGCACCCCCTGGGAGGGCAGGGGGCAGGTCGACATTCCCGTACAGAGCATCGCCGCGAGCTGGGCCCTCGGTGATCACCAGTTCGAGCCGCTGCAGAGGCCGGACACCTACGCGTACTCGCAACGTACATGGGCGGATGCCGGCGTCGCCTGGCAGCAGCTGATGGCGATGTCACCGGCCGAGCAGCTCTCGCGGATCGCCGAGGTGCATGCCGCCGCCCTCTCCTGCACGGGGTACAACGAGCTTGCGGTACTGGCGGGGAAGGCGTCGCCATGAGGTGGCTGATCCTGTACGCCCGTTCACGACAGGTGCCCACCTCGGCCGCGGCGGTCGCGCTCGTCGCGCTGGCGGCGTGGGCCTTCGACCACGACGGCGCGGGCCCGATGGACCTGGGGATCGCGGTCCTGATCCTGACCGCGAACGTGGCGGCCGCTTCCGTCGGGCTCGGTGGGCCGGACGTCGCACTGGAGAGCACGGCCGCGATCCGGTGGATGCCCCGGCGGGCGGCGCACGTGCTGCTGGCCGGCGCGGTCGCCGGGGCGGCGCTGCTGGCGATCCAGGCGGCGGGGCCGAAGCTCGCCCCGGCCGCGCTCGTCGTCCGGGACAGTGCGGGCCTGATCGGCCTGGCCGCGCTCGGGGCGGTACTGTGCGGGGCACAGTTCGCATGGACCCTGCCGATCGGCTGGCTCGCGTTCACCCTCCTCGTCCCGGTTCCGCCCGGCATCGCGGGAGAGGTGGGCGGCTGGATGATCATTTCCCCCGCCACGACGGCGTCCGCCGCGACCGCGTGGGCCCTGCTGGCGACCGGCACCGTGCTGTACGCGACAGCAGGACCGAGACGGTAACGGACACGCCCCGCGCTCAGTCACACGGGTTACGTGAGGCCGTGACGGCTGTCGTGGGCCGCGCTGTGCCGGGAGGATGAGGTATCCCGATGGTCTAGCCCCCGGCGAACCCCCGGCGGCCACGGCGCGTCGGCCGCCCCGCCGGTGCGGTGGTGGCCGCTACCGCCGCCAGGGCAGATCCGCGCCGCCGTACGGCGCCAGGCCCTCCGCGACCGTGCGCATGATCTCGCCGAGCTGGCACACCTGCTCGTCGCTGAGCCGGTCGAACAGCGCGCAGCGCACCGCCTCCACATGGCCGGGCGCGGCCGCCGCCAGCGCGGCGAACCCCTCCTCGGTCAGCACCGCCATCTGGCCGCGCCGGTCCGTGGGGCAGTCCTCGCGCCGCACCCAGCCGTTGTGCTCAAGGCGGCCGACGGCGTGCGACAGCCGGCTGCGGGTGATCTTCGAGCGCTCCGCGAGATCGGTCATCCGCATCCGGCGCTCCGGCGATTCGGAGAGCCAGACCAGCAGTGAGTAATAGGTGTGCGGCATTCCGGCGTCACGCTGCAACTGGCGGTCGATGTGATCGGAGAGCAATTGGCTCGCCGCCATGTAGGCACGCCAGGTCTTCTGCTGTCCGTCGTCCAACCAGCGGGGTTCCGTCGTCGCCATGCCTCCAGCCTACGACTGCTTGAACATTCAATGACGAATGCCCCGCCTCCTTACGAAAAGGAAGCGGGGCATTACGAAAAGGAAGCGGGGCGTTCGCCGTGCGGACGTCAGTGCGCGACGACCGGAATCGGAAGGTCCGCGACCTCCTCCTCACCGTCGCCAGAGCTGGCCGAAGGGCCGCCCTGGTGGCCGGTGTTGATGGCGACGAACGCGATCACGGCGGCAGCCACCAGGATTCCGACCGCCCACCAGATGGCGGCGGCGTACCCGTGCACCATGGCCTGCAACTGCAGCAGCTTGGCGGCCTGCGGCGAGCGGACCTGCGCCAGGTGCGCGGTGGCGTACGAGGTGGTGGCGCTGGCCGCGATGGTGTTCAGCAGCGCGGTACCGATCGAACCGCCCACCTGCTGCGAGGTATTGACCATCGCGGAGGCGACACCGGCGTCACGCGGCTGCACACCGTGCGTGGCCAGGCTCATCGCCGGCATGAACGCGGTGCCCATACCCAGACCCAGCAGGACCAGGGCGGGCAGGATCAGCGCCGGGTAGGAGCTGTCGACCTTGATCTGGGTCAGGATCAGCATGCCGATGGCGGCGACCACGAAACCCGGCCCCATCAGCAGCCGCGGCCGCACCCGGGTCATCAGCCGGGCACCGATCTGCGTCGAGCCGGTGATCATGCCGACGACCATCGGCAGGAACGCCACACCGCTGACCACCGGGGTGTAGCCCTTGACGACCTGCATGTAGTACGTGAGGAACAGGAACAGCCCGAACATGCCGATCACGGCGAGACCCAGCGAGGCGAACACACCGCCGCGGTTGCGCTCGGTGACCACGCGCAGCGGCAGCAGCGGAGTGGCGACCCGGGACTCGACGATCACGAAGGCGAACAGCAGCACCGCCGCCGCCACGAACAGGCCGACGGTGATCCCGGCGCCCCAGCCGTTGGACTCGGCGCGGGTGAAGCCGTAGACCAGGGAGACCAGGCCGAGGGTGGCCAGCAGCACGCCGGGGATGTCCAGCCGGTTGCGGTTGCGGGTGCCCGCGGGCTCGTGGATCACGGCGATCGCACCGGCCGCGGCGACCACGGCGAAGCCGATGTTGACGAACAGGGCCCAGCGCCAGTTGAGGTACTCGGTCAGCACGCCGCCGAGCATCAGGCCGATGGCCGCGCCACCGCCCGCGATGGCGCCGTAGATGCCGAACGCCTTGGCGCGCTCCTTGGCCTCGGTGAACATCACCGAAAGCAGCGACAGCGCGGCCGGCGCCAGCAGCGCGCCGAACACGCCCTGCAGCGCGCGGGCACCGAGCAGCATGCTGGTGTTGACCGCGGCGCCGCCCAGCGCGGAGGCGCCCGCGAAGCCGAGCAGACCGATGATGAACGCGCGCTTACGGCCCGCGAGGTCGGCTATTCGACCGCCGAACAGCAGAAGTCCACCGAACGCCAGGGTGTAGGCGGTGATCACCCACTGCCGGTTGCCGTCGGAGATGTGCAGGTCGTGCTGGGCGGACGGCAGCGCGATGTTCACGATGGTCGCGTCCAGCACGACCATCAACTGGGCGATGGCGATGAATACGAGGGCTTTCCAGCGCCTCGGGTCAAGCGGAGGTGCGCCAGCAGGCATGGATGTAACCACCTAGGGATGCGGAGAGGTCAAGAAGTCTTGAAAAGGGCGATGCTATGGGGATGTTGTGGGAAACGCTCAGGATTTTTGCTGGAGGTCCTCAAGCGTCACCGCGCTTCCCGGCAGCTCGGACCGTGCGGGGGTCCGTAGTCCGTCGAGGAAGAGCTGTAGATGGCGATGGGCGAATCGGTCGATGTTGAAGCAGGCCGTGCCGGGCAGCGGCCGGGTGAGCTGGGACAGCGCAACCATCAGATCGCCCACGGCGACATCGGTGCGGAGCTGTCCCGATCGGTGCGCACTGGAGATCAGGGCCTGCACGGCCGCCGTCAAGTGCTCACCAACGGAGACGAGTTCGGGGTCACCCTCTTCGAACGCGCCGGACAATAGCGTACACAACGCGCCGATGCGTTCGTCCGCCGCTTCGTGTGTGAACCGCCGCAGCGCCTCGAACGCGTCCGGCTCCTCGGCGAGCGCGGCCTCGGCCCGTCGCGCGACGCGTTCCATGACCGACAGCGTGACCGTGCGGATCAGCTGCCTGCGGTCGGCGAAGTGACGGTAGAGCGTGGCATTGCCGACCCCGGCCCGCCGGGCGACCTCGTCCAGCGGGATGTCGGGGCCGTGCTCCACGAGCGCCTCACGGGCAGCGGTGACGATGCGCTCCCGGTTGCGGGACGCGTCCGCCCGCAGCCGGGGCCGCTGACGCTCGATGGCGACACTGCCCACGATGGCGCTCCTTTCCGTTTTTTCGTCGCATGGGGGGTTTACGGGCCACAGCCCGCAGAAGGGACATGGTCGGATTTCGGCCAACCGCATAGTTAAACGGGGAGAACTCCCCCGGATATTTCGGGGGTTCGTGTGACCTGCGACACACCCCCGCTACGCGGCTGCGCCGAGCGCCCGGCGACCGCGCACCGAGGCCGCGTACGAGACGAGCAGCCCGCCCGCCGCCCAGGCGGCCAACACCCACCAGGCGAGCGCGGTGCCGTTCCCGTTGAAGTAGACGGTGTTGCGGACCAGCGTGGTGGCGGCCCCCGTCGGCAGCGCCTGGCCGATCGCGCTCCAGAACGGCGGCAGCAGCGAGGACGGATAGACCCCGCCGGCGCTCGGATTGCCCAGCACCACGAAGACCAACAGCGCCAGGCCGACGCCGAGTTGGCCGAACAGCACCTGAAGCGCCATGCCGACGGCCGCCGCGGTGAACGTGGTGAGCGCGCCGATCCCCCACAGCGCGCCGAAGTGCCCGGGCAGCGCCCCGAAGACCGGGTCGACGATGATCGCGCCGCCCAGTCCCGAGGCGGTCGACAGCAGCGCGAGGGAGCCCAGCCGGATGGTCGTGCGGTGGACGTTGGCCGGCCGCGCGCCGTGCGACATCGCCAGCGCGGACGAGGCCACATAGCCGCCCACGATCAGCCCGATGACCAGGTAGAACGAGCTGAGCCCGCGCCCGTCGGCGCGGTGCGGCGGCCGGATGTCGGTCACCCGCACGGTACGGCCGTTGGCCCGCTCCACGTCCTGCGCGATCTGACCTGCGGTCTGGGCGACCGACGGCCCGCCCGCGGAGGCGACCAGCAGGGTGTCGGTGGTGCCGCTCGGGTTGATCACCACGGCGGCGTCCACGGTGCGGCGCAGGATCAGGCGGCGCGCCTCGGCGCGGTCGGTGGCGGTGCGCGCCCTGACCGGGTCGCCGGGCAGTGCGTTCAGCCTGCCGACCACCTGGCCGCGCACCGGGGCGGGGGCGACCACGGCGACCGGAATGCGGTGCGGGGCGGGCGAGTGGAACGCGCCCAGGTAGGAGACGATGAACGCCAACTCGATCACGAAGACGCCGATGACCAGCAGCGCGGCGCGCGTGCTGACGGCGTCCCGCAGCTCCGCCAGGAACCCCTTGGGCGCGGTGGTGTCGGAGTCGGCCATGGCGGAAGCCCGCCTCTCAGTCGTCTCAGTCGTCCGGAACGGCGCTGGACGCCGCGGCGAGCTGGTGCTCCCTGCGGCGCCGGATGACCGCGGTGCCCGCCAGCGCGCTCGCCGAGAAGGCCAGCCCGGCGACCCAGGGCCGGTCGAGCACATGGCAGGTGGTGTGGTCGAGGGAGTAGCGCCCCGGCCCCGCCACCCCCAGCCCGGCCGCCGAGTAGCCGAGGAACAGCGGGTACTCGTAGCCACCGGACTGCGCGAAGAACCCGGCCGGGTAGTGCACCGCGACCGCGCCCGCCATCGCCCCGGCCGCCGCCGCGCCCGCCACGGGCGTGGCGAATCCCAGCGCCAGCAGCAGTCCGCCGCCCGCCTCGCCGAGCCCGGCGGCCAGCGCGCTCCGCCTGCCGGGCTTGAAGCCCATCTGCTCCATGGCCGCGGCCGTGGCCGTCAGGCCGTGGCCGCCGAACCAGCCGAACAGCTTCTGGGCGCCGTGCGCGAACAGCACCCCGCCCACGCCCAGCCGCAGCACGAGCAGTCCTAGGTCCTTGCGGTGCGTCAGGGACATGGCTGGTCCTTAATGTCGAGGGTCCGGGGCGGGCGTCAAGGAGGCGGGCGATGAGGATCGGAGTGCGGCGCAGGCGGCGGAACGGAGCTTCCAGACTTGCTGGTGCCGCGCCCGCTCGCCGCTCCTGCTAGGCCGTCAGAGGGCTACCCCGCGGTAACGAGATGCCGGAAACGCACGACAGCGCCGCTCCTTTACCGCTAGAAGGGGTGGAGCACGGCCCAGTTCGACGACTCGACACTCGAAAACGTGATCTGGAGTGACGCCCGATGACCCAGCCGCGCCCGTCCCTGCGCATCGCCAACTGCTCCGGCTTCTACGGCGACCGGCCGTCCGCCGCCCGGGAGATGGTCGAGGGCGGGCCCATCGACGTACTGACCGGCGACTACCTCGCCGAACTCACCATGCTCATCCTCTGGAAGGCCAGACAGCGCGATCCGGAGGGCGGCTACGCGGTGTCGTTCCTCGCCCAGATGCGCGAGGTGCTCGGCACGTGTCTGGAGCGCGGCATCAAGGTCGTCGTCAACGCGGGCGGTCTCAACCCGGCGGGTCTGGCGGCCAAGCTCGGTGAACTGGCCGCCCTCGCGGAGCTGGCCCCGAAGATCGCCCACCTGGAGGGCGACGACCTGCTTCCCCGGCTGCCCCAACTCCAGGCTGCGGGTGAGGAGTTCGCGCATCTGGCCTCCGGGCGACCGCTGGCCGACGCCGGTGTACGGCCGGTGACCGCCAACGCCTACCTGGGCGCCTGGGGCATCACCGAGGCCCTGCGCGCCGGGGCCGATGTGGTCATCTGCGGGCGGGTCACCGACGCCTCGCTGGTCGTCGGCCCCGCCGCCTGGGCGTTCGACTGGGCGCCGGACGACTGGGACTGGCTCGCGGGCGCCGTCGCCGCGGGGCACATCATCGAATGCGGCGCCCAGGCCACCGGCGGCAACTACTCCTTCTTCACCGAACTCGACCGCCCGGTCCATCCAGGTTTCCCGATCGCCGAGATGTACGCGGACGGCTCGTGCGTCATAACCAAGCACCCGGGCACAGGTGGGGCGGTCACCGTCGACACCGTCACCGCGCAACTGCTGTACGAGATAGACCGGCCCAGCTACCCCAACCCCGACGTCATAGCGCGCTTCGACACCGCCAGGCTGAGCCAGGACGGACCCGACCGGGTGCGGGTCCACGGCGTCAGGGGCGAGCCCGCGCCGGACACGCTCAAGGTCTGCCTCAACTACCAAGGCGGCTACCGCAACACCGCCGCATTCGTCCTCACCGGCCTGGAGCTTGAGGCGAAGGCCCGGTTCGCCGAGGCGGCGCTCCTCGACGCCGTGGGCGGTCGCGACGCCTTCGCCGAACTCGACATTCGGCTGGACGGCCCGCATACATCCACCGGCACCGCACGGCTGGTGGTGACCGCCAAGGACCCCGACCAGCAAAAGGTCGGCCGCGCACTGTTCACCGCCATCGCGGGCACCGGCCTGTCCAACTATCCGGGCTGCCACCTGGAACAGGCCTCGCCGCACGCCTCCGAGTACGGGATCTACTGGCCCGCGCTGGTCTCCGGCGACGCGGTACATCCCGAGGTGGTGCTGGCCGATGGCACGCGTATATCCGTTCCGCGTCCTCCCGTACGTCCGTATGTGATGAAGGAGGACGTCCCAGCTGATCCGGCGCCACCGCTGCCCGGTCCGTATGTCAGGGTTCCGCTCGGTACCGTCGTCGGGGCGCGCTCGGGCGACAAGGGCGGCGACGCCAATGTGGGGCTGTGGACCCGCGATGACCCGGCGTATGGCTGGCTGCGCGGCTTCCTGGACGTGGAGCGGCTGCGGGAGCTGTTGCCCGAGGCGGCCGAGTTGGCCATCAGCCGCTATGAGCTGCCGAACCTGAGGGCGCTGAACTTCGTCGTCCACGGCCTGCTCGGCGAGGGGGTGGCCGCCTCCACCCGTCCCGACCCCCAGGCCAAGAGCCTCGGCGAACAGCTGCGGGCCTGCCTCGTGGAGATCCCGCAGGCACTACTGAAGCCCCGGACATAACCGCCACTTGGGGCCGCGCTGACCAGCCCTTGAACCTCCGATGACCAAGATCCGGGCCTGGCTGTGGAACTGCCCACATTGCCCCGGCCCAGCCGCTTGACGCGCATCCGGGCTGCGTAACCTGGGCCCGCGTCGCCTGCATCGGGCCGGCGAGAGCACGGAGGGAACCAACCCGTGGACAACACCATCCTGCACAAGGCCATATTCCTGCTGCGCGACTGCCACGAGCCGGAGCAGCAGGTCGTCGAGGGCCTGAAGAACTACTTCCCCGAGCTGTCGCTGGGCGAGCGCGAGCGCTACGCCAGCGAGGCATGGGACATGGTGCACGGCAAGCACTCCGCGATCTGATCGCCGTCCCGCTGACCGGTGGCCGGACCCCCTCGGGTCCGGCCACCGGTCTTTTTCGGGCCCGGCGTGCCTGACGCGCCCGCGCCACCGCCTCCAGCAGGCGGACTGCGCCCAACCCCAGAAAGATGGGGGGTGACCGCCGTGAAGGGGGCAGACGAGCAGTACGAAGGGCTCGTCCCCCGCACAGCGACGGGCCTCAGCGAAGGCGAGAAGGGACGGACACCGTGGCACGACCCAAGATTCTCGTAGTGGGCGCCGGATTCGCCGGAGTCGCTTGCGCACGCCGCCTGGAGCGCAGGCTCGCCCCGGAGGAGGCGGACATCGCCCTGGTCACCCCGTACTCCTACCAGCTCTACCTGCCGCTGCTGCCCCAGGTCGCCTCGGGCGTTTTGACCCCGCAGTCCGTGGCGCTCTCGCTGCGCCGCAGCACCAAGCACCGCACCAAGATCATCCCGGGCGGCGCCATCGGGGTGGACACCAAGGCCAAGGTCTGCGTCATCCGCATGATCACCGGCGAGATCATCAACGAGCGGTACGACTACATCGTGGTGGCCCCCGGCAGCATCACCCGCACCTTCGACATCCCAGGACTCACCGAGTACGGGCGCGGCATGAAGACGCTCGCCGAGGCCGCGTACATCCGCGACCACGTCATCGCCCAACTCGACCTTGCCGACGCCAGCCAGGACGAGCAGGAGCGGGCCTCCCGGCTGCAGTTCGTGGTCGTCGGCGGCGGCTACGCGGGCACCGAGACCGCGGCCTGCCTGCAACGGCTGACCACGAACGCGATCAAGCGCTACCCACGGCTCGATCCCCGGCTCATCAAGTGGCACCTCATCGACATCGCGCCCAAGCTGATGCCCGAGCTCGGCGACAAACTGGGCCGCAGCGCGTTGGAGATCCTGCGCCAGCGCGGCATCGAGGTGTCGCTCGGGGTGTCGATCGCCGAGGCGGGCCTCGACAAGGTGACGTTCACCGACGGCAGGGTGCTCCCCTGCCGCACCCTGATCTGGACCGCGGGCGTCGCCGCCAGCCCGCTGGTCGCCACGCTCGGCGCGGAGACGGTGCGCGGCCGGCTGGCGGTGACCGCCGAGATGACCCTGCCGGGGTTCGACGGGGTCTTCTCGCTCGGTGACGCCGCCGCGGTGCCCGACCTCGCCAAGGGCGACGGCGCGGTGTGCCCGCCCACCGCCCAGCACGCGCTGCGGCAGGGCAGGAAGACGGCCGACAACATCATCGCGAGCCTGCGCGGCCAGCCCCTCCAGCCGTACGTGCACAAGGACCTGGGTCTGGTGGTCGACCTCGGTGGCAAGGACGCGGTCTCCAAGCCGCTCGGCATCGAACTTCGCGGCCTCCCGGCGCAGGCGGTGGCCCGCGGCTACCACTGGTCGGCGCTGCGCACCAACGTCGCCAAGGTCCGGGTGATGACCAACTGGCTGATCAACGCGTTCGCGGGCGATGACTTCGTGCGGATCGGCTTCCTGTCCCAAAAGCCCGCGAAACTGCAGGACTTCGAGTACACGGACGTGTACCTCAGCCCGGAGCAGGTGCGCGAGCACACCGCCTCGATCATCGCCCACGAACGCTGAACACTGCCGGGATCAGTTGATGCGCGCCAACTGCCACTGCTGGTTGGCCCCGCCGTTGGACGGCCACTCGATCACCCTCGCACCGTCGGTGGTCGACTGGCCGTCGACGTCGGCCAGCATCCCGGTGGCGCGGTTCTCCAGGGTGGCGTAGCCGTCGCCGGACGGAACGATCCGCCACTGCCCGGCGGCACCCAACGGCCCACTACGGATGTCGAGTTGGGTGCCGGAGACCGGGTTGCCGCCCGGCGCCTCCAGCACCTTCCCGCTCTGTACGCCGACCAGCGCGTAGTAGCCGTCGCCGGTGGGCCGTACCGTCCACTGCTGATTGGCGCCGCCGTTGCCGGTCCACTGGTCGACGGCCGAACCGTCGGCGGTGGCCTGGCCGACGACGTCGAGCGTCTTGCCGCTGTTGCGGTTGACCAGCCGATAGGTGCCCGCGTACGTCTGGGCGGGACCCGGCGTCACGCTGAGGTTGTCGTACTGCGCCTGGACGTACCCGGTCGTCCCGATGCCCACCTGACCTGAGCCGTACGAGGTGTCGTCGGCCGTGCCGACGGTGTGTCCGTCGATGGACGCGGTGATGGCCGAACCGTCGAAGCCCAGTGCCAGCCGGTGCCAGCCGTCGCCCGCGGCCCCGGTGTCAGTGCCCTGGGCCAGCACCGTCACCTGGTGTGCGGTGTTGTCGCGCTCGATGGCCCAGCCGCCGCCGTGCGACAGCGACAGGTCGTAGGAGTCGATACCGGCCGGGGAGAAGCCGCTCTGCGTCCCCACCCGCCCGAGCAGCCGCACCGCGCCGTCCTGGGTGAGCCGGGTGTCCACGGCGACCGTGTAGTTGGTCCAGCCGAGGTCGCCGAGGGTGGCATAGGGGTCGGCCGGGTTGTCCCAGTTGATGGGTGCGGTCGGCGCCATCTGCTGGACGCAGGTCCCGGCCCGTCCGCCACCGCAGCGCACCGCCTCGAAGCTGCCCTGCTGCGCGGCGAGCAGTCGTGCCTCACCACCCACCCCGGGGTGCTCGAAGTCGTCGCGGTACGGCAGCGGCAGCGGGCCGCGAGCCGCGGACCGGGCGGTTCCGGCCCCCTGTCCTGTGGTGGTGGTCACCGAGTAGACGCGCCCCGGCTGGAGGCTCAGCGTGTACACACCGTTCACCGGGGTGAGATCCGGCTGCCGCACCATGTAGTCGCGCTGGTCGTCGGAGTTGAAGTCACTGGACCACATGTGCAGCGCACCGGCGGCCAGCCCACCGGTGACCCTCAGGGTCATCGTCTGGGCCGCGGTCGCGTCCAGCGTCTCCACGACCGTGCTCCACGCGCCGGAGTCCGGCGAACGCAGCGTCACATACGAGCCGTTGGCGCGGGCGCCGCCCAGGTAACCGCTGGCGGTATCGATGTAGTGCCAGCCGGGCCGGGTGAACTGGGTGGTGTGCGCCGTCGCCCAGGTGCTCTTGCCGACACTGTACGCACCGGACCACGGCTGGTTGGCGGTGACCAACCCCATGGTGTTGTAAGGGAGGTTGGGATATACGGCGGCCACTACCGGCCAGTTGATGTACGCGGTCAGCCTGGCGTCGATATACCCCCGGTTGACCGCCCTGGCCAGCGCGGCGCCGCCGGTGTTGTAGTCCTCGGACCCGTTCTCGCTCGCCCACAGCTGCTTGCCGGTGGCCAGGGCGTCGGAGGTGGTGGAGCACTGGGTCATCGCCGACATGTAGCCGCACGGGTAGTGCGTACCGACGATGTCGACCGCCCTGTCGAAGGCCGGGTCACCGCGCATGGCGGTGGCGACGTCCCACCCGGAGTCCGCGCCCACCACCTGGGTGTGGCGGTAGCCGTCGGCGGCGAGGGCGGCGTGCAGCCTCTCGTACCAGGCGGCGTTGTAACCGCGCTCGTTCCAGCCGCCGAGGTAGTCGATGGTGAGCCCGTGCCGTCTGGCGCAGCCGAGCCAGGAGACGAGGTAGTCGACGGTGTCCTGGGACCAGAAGTTCCCGCCGCTGCCGGTGTTGCCGATCCACCCCGGCGCTCCCCAGGCCAGCCCGTACAGCTTGATCCCCGGGTTGCGCGCCTTGGCCTGCTCCATCAGCCACCACTCGTACCCCGTACCGCAGTTGACGGCACCGCGCGAGTGCTCATGGCTGGCCTCGGCGCCGTCGGTGGAGTTGGTGTCGCCGCCGATCTCCACCTTCAGTATCTGCAGCGCCGCTCCGTACCCGGGCCTGAACAGGTAGTCGAGTATCTGCCCGCGCTGTCTGGCCGGATAGTCGGTCAGCAGACGGGTGTTGCCCCCGCCCCCGCTGATCGCCCCGACCCCGTCGAAGGTACGCCCCGCGCCATGCCCGTCCACGGTCACCGCGGTGACCGCCCGCTCCCTGCCTACCGCCGCCGAGGGCTGGCCCCCGACGATCATCCCGACAACCAGCAAAAACGCCCCGAGGGCGGCGATCCTGGCGGGAACTCTCCCGCGAAAACGGTGGGTCCACATGCTGCCGTACTCCTCCAACTCATGGTTGGTATTGGGCAGTTGCGTTTGGAGCACACTGAAGAAGCAGACTCAACCAACCAGAAAGCGACGTCAAGCCCCCCCGACCACAGAGCGCACCCCCACGATCACACCCGCCAGCCGTGACCACACCCCTCCCCCTGATCCGCTAACCTGTCCTGGGCTGCCCCTAGAGGTGGCCCCCGCCTCCATAGCTCAGGGGATAGAGCACCGCTCTCCTAAAGCGGGTGTCGCAGGTTCGAATCCTGCTGGGGGCACGCGAACGTTCGTTCGATTTACGCGAACGAAGGCCCAGGCCAGCCGGTGGTAAACCGGCCGCCTGGGCCTTCGTCGTGTCCGGGCCGGATCATGACGCCGAAGGCGTCGTGCCAGATCCGTGCCAGATCATTTGATCTTGCCGTCCTGGCCGCCGACCTCACCCTTGCCGCTCGTGCGCTTGGCGGACCTGGGTCTGGCTGCCTTGCGCGTCTTCTTGATCTGCCGGTCCACGTGGTCCGCGATCTCCTGGTCCCGGCCGCCGACCAGGTGCTGATAGATCATGGCTGCCCGCACGGTCGAGTGCCCCATCCGTTGCATCAGCTCCCGTGTGCTCGCCCCACCGGTCGCGGCCAGCGTGTTGCCCGTGTGCCGGAGATCGTGGAAGTGCACACCCTTGATCCCGGCCGTCTTGAGCGCCGTCGCCCACGTGTCATGGAAGTTGTTCCGGCGCAGCCGCCCGCCCTTCGGCCCAACGAAGAGCAGTCCGGTTCGACCGTCCTCCCCGAAGATCCGCAGGTGCTCCTTCATCTCGGGAAGGAGCGACGCCGGGAAGGAGACCGTGCGCACGCCCGCTTCACTCTTCGGAGCCTTGATCTCCAGCTTCCCCGACTGCGGTTCGGCCTGGGCACGGCGGACGTGGACGAAGCGCCCCTCCAGGTCGATGTCCCGGCGCTGGAGCGCGGCCAGCTCACCGAACCGAAGTCCGGTGAAGGATGGTGTCCCGCTGATTGGTGCAGCCGATCAAGGTTGGGGTGTGCGCCGGAGCGCATGCTCAGGTAGGTCCCGCTCCCTGCCCGCGGAGCGGGCCACCGTGCAACTCTCCCAGGTGAACGGCCAGTTCAACGGAGGAGGCGCACGATGGCCCTGTCCCAGCATGACCTACAGCGACTGCTTGAGTCACTACGCTCGGCGGACGGCCTCGAACTCGTTCGCTCGGTGGCCGAGCGGAGGTTGCAGGAACTCATCGAGGCCGAGGCCACGGCGAAGATCGGCGCGGAGTGGAACGAGCACACCCATGCGCGCACCAACTACCGCAGCGGACACCGCGACAAGACATTCGAGACGCAGGCCGGCGACCTGGAGCTGGCCATCCCCAAGCTGCGCTCGGGCAGCTTCTTCCCCAGCCT